>CAUSUG010000073.1:0-8797 GCA_963534765.1 uncultured Oribacterium sp. | reverse complement strand
ATGCAGGGGTCAAAGCGAAGCCATTCCTTAAGCGGAAGAATATCTTTGAGCTTAGGTATCATCATGCTTTTCTTATTTGCTCTGATGACTGCTTTTATTCTATCAGTAGCCAGTGCGGCATTTAACAAGAAAAATGAGCAAAATATGAATGCTCTATCTAACTTAAATGCCGGTAGAGTGAATAAAATCACAATCAATACCAGTAATACTATGAAGTCTTTAGCAGACAGCTTTGTGAATTTTCATAAAGAAGATGGCGAAGATTCAGCTCTTATCGGAAAGAGCAAGCTGGAAGAAGCTACCGGAGCATTGACGGTTTCGGAGGCTGAAGAAGAGTATTATTTAATGAAGACCATGCAGGGCTTTGCGAAAAACAATCTGGGGATTGTAAGCCAGGCATTGCTCTTGGAGCCGGATGCATTTTCCAAGGAAAATAGCAATTATTCCCTTCGCTATGATACCGACGGAGACAAGTTCTCTATGGTGCCTTACGAAGTTTATAGTACACAGGATTTTTATAAGCAGGCTCAGGAGAGCAAGACAGCTTCCGCAACGCTTCCTACGGAAAATCCGGATACCGGTAAGGGTAGCTTTTATATGACTATCCCGATTCTGGATGGAGATCGTTTTTTAGGAATTGTAACCACGGAGATTTCCACAGAGGTTTTCAATGAGTTGGATATGAGTACTCTTGGCTACGAAAATATGTTCTTTGATGTTTTAGACAATCAAAACAACTTCGTTTACAGTAATAACCCGGATGCCAAGGGAAAGAACTTAGGAGACCTTATCGGTCAGAAATATAACGATATGCTGGTGGAAAAGATGCAGAGCAAAGAAGCATTTTTCCAAAGAGATGGCCAGGTTCGTTACTATGTACCTTTGCAAATCGAGGGTGTAGATTGGTGGGTACAGACCGCTATGACGATTCCTCATTTTGATCAGGAGAGAAATCAGCTTTTATTTGTGCTGATCTTATCCGAGGTCATCATTTTCATTCTGGTTCAGATTATTAACTTTGTGCGGATTTCCAATGCCTTAAAGCCATTAAAGAAGATCAGTGAGGCCGGAAAAGAAGTGGCAGGCGGAAACTTCGATGTGGAAATTCATTATCCTCAGCAGGATGAAATCGGAGAGCTTTCTCGCAGTATTTCCGAAGTAATCGGAAGAAGTAAGAAGATTGTATTTGACCTTAGAGACCGTTTGGATGCTATGGCAGGCGGAAACTTTACCGAAAATCTGGAAAGCGAAGAGTATGTAGGAGATTATGCACCGCTTCTGGAAAGCTTAAAGCATATTCAAGAGGATATGAACAGAACCTTACAGGAGGTTCACGCTTCTTCCGTACAGGTATTAAGCAGTGCAGAGCAGGTAAATACCGGAGCGCAAAGCCTGTCTCAGGGTGCTACGGAGCAGGCTTCCTCCATCGAGGAGCTGTCTGCCAATATGCAGGATATTTCTCACTCTATTCAGGCTTCTACAAAGACTGCAGGAGATGCTTACAAGCTCCAGGGAGAAGCAGGAGTTGCGGTTCTTCAGTCCAATGAGAAGATGGAAGAAATGCGTAAGGCCATGGACGATATTACCGCAAAGTCCAATGAAATCAGTAAAATCATTAAGACCATTGATGACATTGCCTTCCAGACCAATATTCTTTCCTTAAATGCGGCTATCGAAGCGGCAAGAGCAGGAGCAGCCGGAAAGGGCTTTGCCGTGGTGGCGGATGAAGTAGGAAACCTTGCCCAGAAATCCGCAAAGGCGGCACAGAATACCGGTTTACTCATTGAAGAAACCATTGAAGCTGTGGAAAAGGGAGCAAAAATCACCGAAGAAACAGCAGAATCCTTAAATTCCGTTTCCAAGAGTACGGAAGAGGTAAATACTTTGATCGAGAAGATTTCTTCCGCATCCAGTAAGGATTTGGAAGGTATCACTTCCTTAAATCAGGGCTTACAGCAGATTTCTTCCGTAGTACAGGCAAATTCCGCAACAGCAGAACAGAGTGCGGCAGCCTCCGAAGAGCTTACCGGTCAGGCCAATAAGATGAATGAATTGGTGGAGCGCTTCCAGTTGAAGGAAGAGTAAGAAATAAAAGCTAAGATAAAAGCTAAAACAAAAGCTAAGATAACAGCTAAATAACAGCTTGAACATTAAGAAAAAGCCTTTATGGATATAGGCCTGAAAAAGGGAAATCCGAACCCGATTTCAGCCCTGAATTCCATAGAGGCTTTTTTGTATTTTTAAAGTCCAAAATTCATAGACATTTTTTTTCCCTATGGTAAGATAGAAAACGTAATTTTATAAAGAATCGGTCAAGAGCTTAGGAGGAAAAAATGAATAAAGAGATTGAAACGAAGGCAATAAACAGTATCCGTATTCTTTCTGCAGATGGAATCCAAAAGGCGAATTCAGGACACCCCGGATTACCCTTGGGAGCGGCACCCATGGCATATACCCTTTGGGCGAAACACCTTCATTTTCATCCTGAGCATCCGGAATGGGATAACAGAGATCGCTTCGTGTTATCTGCAGGGCATGGTTCCATGATGCTCTATTCTTTATTACATCTTTTTTCCTTTGGGCTGAGCAAGGAAGACTTGATGCAGTTTCGTCAGCTGGGGTCCCTTACTCCCGGACATCCGGAATATGGTCATACCA
The DNA here is from genome assembly GCA_963534765.1 of uncultured Oribacterium sp. Classification (GTDB taxonomy): domain Bacteria; phylum Bacillota; class Clostridia; order Lachnospirales; family Lachnospiraceae; genus Oribacterium. The sequence continues at coordinate 6,139 of CAUSUG010000073.1, read as the reverse complement.
AGGGCATTGATGCCACCACTGGCCCCTTGGGCGCAGGTCTTGCCATGGCGGTAGGTATGGCTATGGCGGAAAGTCATTTGGCGGCAGAGTTTAATAAAGAAGATTTAAAGCTGGTAGACCACCGAACCTATGCTCTCTGCGGAGACGGTTGTCTGATGGAAGGAATTTCTTCCGAGGCCCTTTCTCTTGCCGGAACCTTGAAGCTGGATAAATTGACCATCTTGTACGATTCCAACAAGATTTCTATTGAGGGCAATACAGACATTGCTTTTACGGAAAATGTGGAACAGCGTATGCAGGCCTTCGGTTTCAAGACCTTGACGGTTGAGGATGGTAATGATATCGAAGCGATTTCCCAGGCTATTGAAACCGCTAAGGAAGACTGTTCTGCCCCCTATTTTATTACGATTAAGACTCAAATCGGCTATGGCGTTCCCAAGAAGATGGGCAGTGCTTCCGCCCACGGAGAGCCCTTGGGAGAGGAAAATATTAAAGAAATGCGGCAGTTCCTAAACTGGGAAGAGGAGGAGCCTTTCCTTGTACCGAAGGAGGTTTATGCCCACTATGATGCTTTGGTAGAGGAAAAGAAGACTTCCTACAGTGCCTGGGAGGATTTAAGAGCAAAGTACGAGAAGGCATATCCCGAGTGTTATGCCAAGTACTGTGCTTATCATAATCCCGGAAGTGCAGCTTCTCTGTTGCAGGAAGAAAAGCTCTGGACAGCTGTGGAGAAGCCGGAAGCAACCCGTTCTTCCTCCGGAGAAGTGATTCAGATTTTAAAGGATTTGGTGCCGAATCTTTTCGGCGGTTCTGCAGACCTTGCCCCTTCCAACAAGACGGAAATGAAGGGAGAGGGATTTTATTCCCCGGAAAATCCCCTTGGAAAAAATATCCATTTCGGAGTAAGAGAGCTGGCCATGGCAGGCATTGCCAACGGAATTCTCCTGCATGGAGGACTTCGTTCCTATGTAGCGACCTTCTTCGTGTTCAGTGATTATGTAAAGCCTATGGCAAGACTGGCAGCCCTTATGGGATTGCCACAGATTTATGTATTGACTCATGACAGTATCGGTGTAGGAGAGGATGGACCTACCCATGAGCCTATTGAACAGCTGGCTATGCTTCGTTCCACCCCGAATTTCCGGGTGTTCCGTCCCTGTGACAGGCAGGAGACCGCAGCGGCCTGGTTCTCCGCATTGTCCAGCACGGATTGTCCCACAGCCATTGTACTAAGCAGACAGAATCTTCCCCAGTATTGTAAGGATGGAAGAGATGCTTTGAAGGGTGCCTATATTCTTTCCGGAGGAGAGCAGGAGCCTGAATTAATCCTCATGGCCACCGGTTCCGAAGTGGAGCTGGCAGAAGAGGCGGCTAAGGTGCTTAGAGGAGAAGGAAGAGCGGTTCGCGTGGTTTCCATGCCTTCCTTGGAAGTATTTGCTCTGCAAAGTCCGGAATATCAGGAGAAGGTATTACCGAAGTCCTGCAAAAAGCGCATTTCCATTGAGGCCCTTTCCACCTTCGGCTGGGGCAAATATGTAGGCTTTGAAGGAAAGAGTATCGGTCTGGATCGCTTCGGTGCCTCCGGTCCTGCCAAGTCCCTCTTCAAGGAATTTGGATTCACGGTAGAAAGAGTTGTGGAAGAGGCAAAGAGCTTATAAATTTTCTGTTCAGGGAGGGAAAGAGATGAAATTTTATATTGATACAGCGAATGTAGCGGAAATTCGAGAAGCCTATGATATGGGAATCATTGCCGGTGTTACCACCAATCCTTCTCTCATTGCCAAGGAAGGTCGAGACTATCAGGAAACCCTAAAGGAAATCGCCTCCTTTATGGATGGCCCCATTTCCGGTGAAGTACGGGCGGACAGTGACACCGCAGAGAAGATGATTGCGGAGGGACGGGAGATTGCCGCCTTGTCCAAAAATATGGTGGTAAAGATTCCTATGACAGCAGAAGGTTTAAAGGCTGTAAAGGTGCTTTCCCAGGAGGGAATCAAGACCAATGTAACCTTGATTTTCTCTGCAAACCAGGCGCTTTTGGCAGCCAGAGCGGGAGCAAGCTACGTTTCTCCTTTCTTGGGAAGACTGGATGACATTTCCTCCGACGGCCTTATCCTGATTCAGGATATTATGGACGTTTTCAGCCAGTATCCAGACTTGGAAACAGAAGTGATTTGTGCTTCAGTGCGCCATCCGATTCATGTTTTGGAATGTGCAAAGACCGGGGCGGATATCGCTACCGTGCCCTTTAAGGTTTTACTGCAAATGATTTCCCATCCTCTGACAGAACAAGGCATTGAAAAATTTAAGGCAGATTATGCGAAGGCATTTCCAACGAGATATCGCACGCTTGCGAGCGACACTCGTTATAAATAAAGAATTGACATCTTTTTCACAGCACAGTATAGTAAAAAATGCTGTGAAGGATGACAATTTATGAGGGCACTATGGAAAAAAAAGGAATATCCCAGGCGGTAATACAGCGTTTACCCAGATATTATCGGTACCTAGAGGATTTAATGGATCAAAAAATTGATCGTATCTCTTCTTCGGAACTATCCAAAAGAATGCATTTGACTGCTTCCCAGATTCGACAGGATTTGAATAACTTCGGCGGATTCGGACAGCAGGGCTACGGTTATAATGTGAAGAATCTTCATGAGGAAATCGGGAAGATTCTAAACATCGATAGAGAGCATCCTATGATCATTGTCGGGGCCGGACATTTGGGAATTGCCCTGGCAAATTATACGAATTTCCGGAAGCGGGGCTTTGTCCTTCGGGGGATATTTGACTCCAACCCTAAGCTATGGGGAGAGAAGGTAGGAGATTTAAAGATTTCTCCTATGGAGGAGATTGAGTCAGTGGTAAAGCAATATCACATCCGCTTGGCCGCCATCTGCATCCCTAAGGATGTGGCAGTACCGGTGGCGGAGAAATTGATTTCTTATGGCATTGACGGTCTCTGGAATTTTGCCCATGTGGATTTGGAGGTACCGGATCACGTGGTGACGGAAAATGTTCATTTGTCAGAAAGTCTTATGCGCCTGTCCTACCGTGTCTTCGAGGAGCGTTCATGATTTTGGGAATCGGCTGCGATATATTGGAAATTGCCCGTTTAGAAAAATTAGTAAAAAAAAATTATACCCATAGGGTATTCACAGAAGAAGAACGCCGGCAAAGTGAGGGAAGACTCTCTCGCTTGGCCGGTGATTTTAGTGTAAAAGAAGCGGTGTCCAAATGCTTCGGCACCGGAGTAAGAAACTTCTCCCTTTTGGATATTGAAGTGCTTAGGGATAGTCTGGGGAAACCCTATGTGAAGCTATACGGCGGCGCGGAAAAAATTTTTCTGGAAATGGGCGGAAAGGCTCTTCATGTCAGTATCAGCAATTCCAAGGATCTGGTAATGGCCTATGCGGTTTTGGAAGGAGAAGGCTTTTAGATACTGTAATGAGAGTTTAATCAATGCTAAAAGATAGAATGAGATTTTGATAACTTCCAAAAGATAGAATGAGATTTTGATAAAATCCAAAAGACATGATGAGATTCTGATAAAATCCAAAAGATATGATGAGATTCTAATGAATCCTAAAAGCGTGGTAAAAATATGATAAAAGAGGAACAGGACGGCTTTAAAATGAAAATTTTTATTCCTAAACGAAATCCGGCTTCCCATAAGGGCTCCTATGGAAAATGTCTGATTATTGCGGGAGCGGAGGGGATGGCCGGAGCGGCTTATTTTGCGGCACTATCCGCTTATCGTTCCGGTACCGGGCTTGTGAAGCTGTGCAGTGCAAAGGAGAATTGCGGGATATTACAAAGCCTAATCCCGGAGGCTATTATTCTTTCTTTTTCGAAGGAAAAAGAGCGTTTTCATGAGTTGGAAAAGGCGATAGCATGGGCGGATTTTCTGCTCTTTGGTCCGGGAATGGGCACAGGGGAAGAGGCAGAAGAGCTATTGCGCCTGGTTTTGGAAAAGGGAAGAGCTCCATTATTGATTGATGCGGACGGACTTAATCTTCTTTCAAGGAATTCCGCCTTACAAGCTTTGGCAAAAGCCTATGGAAGGAAAACTCTTTTATTCCTAACTCCTCATCTTATGGAGTTTTCCAGACTTTCCGGAAAAAGACTTACAGAAATCGAAAATCGAGGAGGAGAAATTGCAAAATCCTTTGGAAAAGAGTACCATTGTATCTTGCTGTTAAAGTCTCACGATACCATGGTGATTTCTCCGGAGGGGGAACTGGTTTATCACAGGAAGAAAAGCTGTGCCGCCCTAAGTAAGGGAGGCTCCGGGGATGTGTTTGCCGGAAGTTTGGCCGGGATTTATCTGATTTTAGAGGAAGAATCTAAGCGAAAAGAGAAAGTCGGTTTGTCTCAGGAGATGATGCCTTTAAAGAATTCCGATAAAGAAAAAGAAGATAAGACCGCAAAGCAAATCCGGCAAGGCTGTATAGCGGCGATTTTGTCTTGTGAGGCGCAGATTTTATCAGGAGAACTGGCCGCCAAGGAATGGGGTGAGCACGGCGTCCTGGCCGGAAACATTGCCAATGCCATGGGGAAGGCTCTGGAACTTTTGGAAGAGCAGGGATGTTCGATAGACTAAGGCTAAAAAGCTAAGACATTTGCCAAAGAGTAAATCAGGGAATCTGTCAAGCTAAAACGAATTAAAGAAGACAGATCAAAGAAGACAGATCAAAGAAGACAGATCAAAGAAGACGGTAAAAGAAGGTAAGCGAAGAAATGTGTTTGGGAAGAGAAAGCTATGGCAGAACCTATGCGGTAGTGGAGTTAAGTTATTTACAGGATAATATCAAAGCAGTGAAATCCCATCTTCGGGAGGGGATGCAGTTTTGCGCCGTAGTGAAAATGGATGCCTATGGCCATGGAATCGTGGAGGTGGCCAGAGCCGTAGAGGAGGAATGTTCCCTCTTTGGGGTAGCCACCATTGAAGAAGGAATTATATTACGAAAGGGCGGAATCACCACGCCTATATTGATTTTGGGGGTGGTTCCCAAGGGGCAGTACAGAAGTCTTTGGCACTATGACATTATGCCCTCTCTGTTCACCAGGGAGCAGGGAGAAGCGCTCTCCGCTATTGCCAAGAAGGAGGGGAAGAGCCTGCCCTGTCATTTGGCTTTGGACACCGGAATGGGAAGAATCGGTATTCAGGTTGAGAAAGAGGACGCTGTAGAATTGGGACTGGAGCTTTTCTCTTTGAGCGGAATTGAAATCTGCGGCATTTTTTCTCATTTTGCCTGCTGTGACGAAAGGGATAAGTCTTATACGGAGATGCAGGAAAGGCGTTTTGCAGACTATCTTAAAGCTTTAGAGGAGAGAGGAATCAAGTTTCCCCTCTGTCACCTTTCCAACTCTGCGGGAATTTTAGAGGGACGGGGAGTGCAGTACGATATGGTGCGGGACGGCATCGCGATGTATGGGCTTTATCCCTCCAAGGACATGGAAAGAAAGCTACCCTTGAAACAGGTTCTCTCCTGGAAGGCTAAAATCAGTCATATTAAAGAAGTTCCGGCAGGAGAAGCCATTTCCTACGGCGCAAGCTTTATCGCAAAGGAACCCATGCGGGTGGCAACGGTTCCGGTGGGATACGGAGACGGTTATCCGAGAGTCCTTTCCAACAAAGCGAAGGTTTTGGTGGGAGGAAAGCCTTGTCCCATTCTTGGCAGAGTTTGCATGGATCAGTTCATGATAGATGTGAGCCATACAGAGGCGGAAATCTTTCAGGAAGTTACCCTTCTGGGACAGGAGGGAGAGGAAGAGATTTCCCTTTATGATTGGGAGGAATGGGGCGTTTTTTCCTATGAATTCCTCTGCAACCTGGGAAATCGAGTGCCGAGAGTTTACAAAATGAAGGGAAAATGGGTGGGAACCTATGATCCCCTGTCTTCCTTGCATATCGAGGAGTATCAGGAGGAAGAAGGCTAAATCCGGGAATAAGCCTATTAAGCTACTATTCGGATGGAGTCATCACCGGAACAAAATGTTCTAAAAAAATTCAGAGACCCCAAGGCAAGGGAGTGGCTCGCTTTGTGGAACGACTTGTTTTTTGGAAAAAAACTTGCATAGAAGGGGAAGACTGGATAATATAGAAAAATATTATAGAAAGTAGGAGATAAGC
>CAUSUG010000072.1:0-8857 GCA_963534765.1 uncultured Oribacterium sp. | reverse complement strand
TTTTTCGCTTAGTATCCGCTACGTGGCGAAGCTAGCGAGAGCGTGCCCCAAATTTCAGACCTATATTGAATAGAAAATTTAGTTTGATTTTTACAGCCCCTTTTAATCGAACTTTCCGGAATACTTGTCAATCTTTCCTTCATCCGCATCCTTAAAGATTTCATCCATGGTTCTCCAACCAAGTACGGCACACTTTACTCTGGCAGGCATATGGGAAATATCCTCCAGGATTCCGGCTTCTTCCAGCTCTTCCTTCTCCTCCTCCGTAATCTTTCCCCGAATCATGCGCAGAAAGATTTCAGAAAGCCGAAGAGCTTCGTCCTTTGTTTTTCCTATGATTAAATCGCACATAATATCTGCACTGGCCTGAGAAATTGCACAACCGTCTCCATCAAAGCTGGCTTCGGAAATAACATTATCCTTATCCAGCTTTAAATACAAGACGATATCGTCTCCACAGCTGGGATTAACGCCCTCTAAAGAAAAACTGGCATCCTCCATCTTATACTTATTGTTTGGTCGAATATTATGCTCTGTTAAAATCTCATTATAATAGGTATTACTCCCCATATCCCATCACTCCTCGAATAGTTTTCAATGCGGTCAAAAAGGCATCCACATCTTCTTTAGTATTGTACAGACCAAGACTGACTCTGGTAGTACTTGGTGTTCCCAGGAACTTCATTAAAGGCTGAGCGCAGTGATGTCCTGCCCGGACGCAAACCTGATTGGAATTGAAAATCGCTGCAATATCATGGGGGTGTACCCCGTCAATAGTAAAGGTTACAATGCCATGATGTCTTTTCGGATCTTTGGAACCTACGATGTGCACATGAGGAATCTTTTCCATTCCCTCCATGAGATAAGCACAAAGCTCCGCCTCTCTTTCCTCAATAAAGGAAAATCCGACTTTGTCCAGATAAGAAATTGCCGCTGTAAGACCAACTGCACCGCCTACATTTACCGTACCTGCCTCAAACTTATGAGGAAGCTCTGCCCAGGTAGCACCTTCCTTGGTCACATACTCTATCATTTCTCCGCCGAAAAGGAAGGGAGGCATTTTTTCCAAAAGCTCCTTCTTTCCATATACGGCTCCGATTCCCATAGGGGCATAGAGCTTATGTCCGGAAAATGCCAAAAAGTCCACATCCAAATCCTGCACATCCACCTTGGTATGGGGAACGGACTGGGCTCCGTCACAAACAAATACAGCTCCAATTTCATGAGTAAGCTTTGCAAAAAGCTTAATGTCCTGAATATTTCCAAGAACATTGGAAACTTGAGCCATTGCCACCAGCTTTACTTTGGGATTTAATACTGCTCGGAAGCTTTCTTCCGTAATAATACCCTCTTCATTTGGCTCCAGAAAATGAAGCTTTAAGCCTTTTTCCTTCGCCAGCTGCTGCCAGGGAATGAAGTTACTGTGATGCTCCGAAACCGGAAGCATGATTTCATCTCCCTCCTGCAAAAAGGCTCTGCCATAGGTATAGGCAATAAGATTCAATCCCTCGGTAGCGTTTCTAACAAAGATGATTTCTGCGCTTTCCTTCGCATTTAGAAACTTCGCCACAGCTTCCCTTGCCTCTTCATAGGCTTCCGTAGCCTTTAAAGAAAGCTCGTAGAGCCCACGGAGAGGGTTGGCATTTTCCGCATGATAATAATGCTCCATAGCTTCCAAAACCTGCTTTGGCTTCTGTGTAGTTGCCGCATTATCCAAGTAGGCAAAGCTTCCTGTTTTGAAAATAGGAAAATCTTCTTTTAATTTTTTTGCCAATTCCTCTCTTGCCAATTCCATTATTCCTCTTCCTTACCCTTTCCTCTGATAGTCTCCTCAATATATGCCTGAATACTCTTATCGGAAATGCTGTGAATAACATTTTCCATTCTGGCTTCTGCCATCAGCTCATAGGTACTTTCCAAATCCATACCCCTACTCTGCATGTAGAAGACACTGTCCTCGTCCAAACGACCGATGGTAGCGCCGTGGTTTCCTTCCACATCATCCTCATCACAAAGAATAACCGGAATGGTCTGGTTTACCACATTGTCATCCATTAAAAGCACATTTTCCTGCTCATTACCGCAGGCACCCTTTGCCCCATGCTTTAGGTCAATAGTGCCGCGGAAAATTTTGAAGGCTTCTCCTCTCAGAACGCCGTCACAGTAAATATGAGACTCGCTCTTCTTTCCGAAATGATTTACCAAAAGGTTGTAGTCCGCTCTCTCCTGCTTCTCTAAGAAGTAGCCAAGATGCATCTCCGCCTCACTACGGTTTCCTAAAAGATCAGCCCGATAGCCTATATGGGCACTCTTTCCGCAAAGATGAATTGCGCTAAGCTTTACCTTCGAAGATTCCTGAAGCTGCAAAGATAAATCATCATAGCTTTGGAATGCATCACCGAACTTACTCACCAAAATCAGATTCAGCTCTGCACTTTTTTCTAAAATAAACTTTTCCTGTAAATAAGCGGAACCTTCCGCCTTCTCCTCTGATTCTCTATGTAAGAAGAGCGTCAGTTTTGCCCCCTCCTCCAGATAGAATTGGAAGGAGGAATGTTGATTCTCTTTACTCTCATAAAGAAAATGCATAATCATGGGGGCCTTGGCTTCATCCTTTTTAATACGATAGCTGATGCTTTCACAGCCGTCTTCCTTGGCAAGACCGGCTAATTCTTCTCCCAAACCGCTGACTACTTTAGAAAAGTCTCCCTCTCCTCTAGTGGCCTCTTCTTCCATTTCCGGTATAAAGGACTGAAATGCTCCCTCAATCTTAACTTTACTTTCATTCATTTTCAGCCAGCGAAATGTAGGAACCGGCATTTTATTGATAATTAATTCTTCTGTACGCACAATTCCTCCTTCCTAGCCAATGGCTCCCACCATCTCCAAACGAATCAGGTTATTCATCTCCACCGCATATTCCAAAGGTAATTCCTTGGAAACGGAGTCCGCAAATCCGCTGACAATCAGAGACTTAGCCTCCTCCTCGGGAATGCCTCGGGACATCAGATAAAATACCGCTTCATCAGAGATTCTTCCAATCTTTGCCTCATGCCCCACGTCCGCCTGGTTGGTACGAACATCAATGGCAGGAACCGTATCGGAACGGGATTGATCATCCAGCATCAAAGATTGACAGGATACCGCAGACTTTGCATTTTTCGCCTGATTTTGAATTACCACCGCAGAGCGATAGGTGGAAATACCGCCGCTCTTGGAAATAGAACGGGTATTGATATAGGAGCTGGTATCTTTTCCGATATGCACCATCTTGGCACCGGTATCCAGATTCTGTCCTACTCCTGCAAAGGTTACTCCGGTAAATTCTGCCCTGGCATTGTCTCCCTTTAAAATGGTCATAGGATACAGATAGGAAATATGGGAACCGAAGGAACCGGAAACCCACTCCATAATACCGTTTTCTTCCACTCTGGCTCTTTTGGTGTTCAAGTTATACATATTCTTGGACCAGTTCTCAATGGTGGAATAACGAAGCTTGGCATTTTTTCCAACGAAAAGCTCTACACATCCCGCATGGAGGTTTGCCACATTGTACTTCGGTGCGGAGCAACCTTCAATAAAGTGTAACTCTGCTCCTTCATCCACAATGATTAAAGTATGTTCAAACTGTCCTGCTCCCGGTGCATTCAATCGGAAATAGGACTGGAGGGGAATTTCAACATTTACCCCCTTGGGAACATAAACGAAGGAGCCTCCGGACCATACCGCCCCGTGAAGAGCCGCAAACTTATGGTCTGTTGGGGGAACCAGCTTCATAAAATGCTTCTCAATCATTTCCCCGTAAGGACCGTGAAGGGCAGACTCGATATCGGAATAAACTACACCTTTTGCCGCTACCTCTTCCTGCAAGTTATGGTATACAAGCTCGGAGTCATACTGAGCTCCCACTCCTGCCAGACTCTTTCTTTCCGCCTCAGGGATACCAAGCTTTTCAAAGGTATTCTTAATATCCTCGGGAACCTCTTCCCAGTCTGCGGACATCTTGGTTTTCGGCTTAACATAGGTCACAATATTATCTATGTTTAAGTCGGAGATATCCGGTCCCCAATTGGGGATATCTATTTTATGATAAACTTCCAGGGCCTTTAGGCGAAAATCCCTCATCCACTGAGGATCATTTTTCTTATCCGAAATCTCCTCTACGATTTCCGGTGTTAAGCCCTCTTTGATTTTATAGAAGTCGCTGTCCTTTTCTTCATATCGAAAATCATATAAAGAACGATCAATATCTTGAACTTCTGTTCTTTCCTTTGCCATACTATCCTCTAGCTTTCCAAATAGAAGGATTTATTCCTTCTCCAAAAAAGATTCAAAACCTTCGTTGTTGATTTTATCTACCAGACTTCCGTCTCCCTCAGCCTTCATCACACCGTTAATCACCACATGAGTCTTATCTACTGTCAAGGACTCTAAAATTCTTGTAGAGTGGGTGATAATTAAAAGGGAGCCTTCCATATTCTTCTGATACTCCTTGATCCCTTCGGAAACGGTTCTTACCGCATCCACATCCAGTCCGGAATCTGTCTCATCAAGAATGGCAAGACCGGGTTTTAACATCAGAAGTTGTAAAATCTCCGCCTTCTTTTTCTCTCCACCGGAGAAACCTACATTTAAATCACGCTCCGCATAACTATGATCCATCCCCAGGATATCCATGGACTTCTTAAGCTCCTTACGAAAATCCCAAAGGCGGATTCTCTTTCCGAAACGCTGTTCCATAGCGGAACGAATGAAGTTTCCGAGGCTTACTCCCGGAACCTCCAAGGGGTTTTGGAAGGAAAGGAAAATTCCTCTCTTAGCTCTCTTATCCACCGCTTCATGGGTAATATCTTCCCCGTCAAAAAGAATCTGTCCGTTGGTAATGCTGTACCGGGGATTTCCCATAAGAGCATTTCCCAAGGTGGACTTTCCTGCTCCGTTAGGCCCCATCAGTACATGGGTTTCACCCTTATTGATGGACAGGTTCACATTCTTTAAAATTCCTTTTTCTTCTACTGAAACGGATAAATCTTTTATCTTTAGTAATTCCGCCATATTCCCTCCAAATATATAAAGACCTTTCTGTCTTATCATTAAGATGCTTGGACTTGCCACCGTAAACCAATCTGTACAAACGATACGGTTCAATTCCATGATTCTTTAATTCTGAACCAATAACAGCAATTCATAACATCTTCTTGACTATGTTTGGGATTATAAACGAGGCAAAATCATGTGACAATACTATTCCTAGTAATTTTATAGGATTATAAGAAAAAAAACAAAAGAAGAGGAAAAAGCCTGTAATAGCAAGCCCTTGTCTCTTCTTTTGGTTATACAACACTAACTATATTTCAGGAATCTATTCTCTTCAATACTTCCTGATTAATATTAACGTATACTTTTCAAGGCTATCAAGCGAACTCCGGTTTGACAGAAGTCATTTACCAAAACATCACCTATTCGGATAGGAATAGGTACTCGGAAGCCCTTACAAAATGCCTCCGCCTCTGAAAATTTCTCCTTGGGAATGGCTTTCTCCGTCTTTACCGGAAGAAATTCCTTGGAACCTATTAAGCGAATCTCCGAGAGAAAGCTAGCCTTAGTCTCGGAAATCTCTCTTTCGGCAAAAGCCTTTCCTCTTCCACATCCATTGCCTGTGACTGAAATCAGTCTGTTTCCTTCATAGCTCACTTCCAAGGTACAGCCTCTTCTACAATTCATACAAGTCATCTTTGTTTCCAAATTGTTCCCTCTTTCCATAAGTGAAAATCTATTGTCAAAACACTCTTTTCCTTTGATGCTCTTTTCCTTTAATCTTCTTTACCAAAGCCGAAACTTGCTTCCAAGGCTTTTTTCCAGCCCCGGACTTTTTCTTCTCTTTTCTCTCGGGTCATCTTGGGGAAGAACTCCATTTCCACATGATGCCGTTCCTCCAAGCTTTCCATGGACTCATAGAGTCCTACGGAAAGCCCCGCCAGATAGGCTGCTCCCAAGGCGGTAGTTTCAATGGAATGGGACCGAATCACAGAAGCCTGCATTAAATCCGCCTGAAACTGCATGAGGAAATTATTACCGGAGGCTCCTCCATCTACCCGAAGACTTCTAAGGCGCTGTCCCATATCCTGCTCCATAGCAAGAAGCAGGTCTCTACTTTGAAAGGCAATGGACTCCAGGGCAGCTCGTATAATGTGATTTTTGTTTACCCCTCTGGTCAGTCCGGTAATACTTCCTCTAGCAAAGGGATCCCAGTAGGGTGCTCCAAGTCCTGTAAATGCCGGCACGATATAGCAACCGTTGCTGTCCTCCACCTTAGATGCAAAATACTCCGAATCCTCCGCCTTATCCAGCAGGTGCAGTTCATCTCTTAGCCACTGAATGACCGCTCCTCCTACATACACAGATCCCTCCAAAGCATACTGCACCTTTCCGTCAATGCCCCAGGCAATGGTACTCAGCAAGCCGTGTTTCGAAAGAATGGCATGATCTCCTGTATTCATCAGCATAAAGCAGCCGGTGCCGTAGGTATTTTTCACATCCCCCTTTTGGAAGCAACATTGTCCGAAAAGAGCTGCTTGTTGATCTCCCGCCACTCCGCAGATAGGAACGGGCCTTCCCAAAAACTCCGGATCCACCTCTCCGAAGAAGCCGGAGGAAGGATTTACCTTGGGAAGCATAGCCCTGGGAATTCTAAAAAAGGACAGAAGCTCCTCATCCCATTCCAAGCTGTGAATGTTAAACAGCAAGGTTCTTGATGCATTGGTATAATCCGTAACAAAACAGTTTCCCTTACTCAACTTATACATCAACCAGGTATCCACGGTACCGAAGCAAAGCTCTCCTGCCTCCGCCCTTTCCTGAGCCCCCTCCACATGGTCTAAAATCCAACGAATCTTCGTAGCGGAAAAATAAGGATCAAAAACCAATCCGGTTTTTTCCCGAATCTTTTCTGAAATCTCCGGATGAGCCTTTTGCGCTTCCTTTATCCATTCCGTGGTTCTTCTGCACTGCCAAACAATGGCGGGATAAATAGCCTGTCCCGTCTTTCTATCCCATACAATGGTACTTTCCCTTTGATTGGTAATACCGATGGCTAATAAAGATGCAGAGGGAATCCCCGATTTTTCCAGACATTCCCGTGCTACCGCCAACTGGCTTTGCCAGATTTCATTGGGATGATGCTCCACATAACCGGGCTTCGGATAATACTGGGGAAACTCTTTTTGTGCCTTCAAAACCGCCTCTCCCTCTTCGTCAAAAAGGATGGCTCTGGTACTGGTGGTACCCGCATCTAAGGCCATGATGTATTTTTTCATTTCATATCCTTTCTATAATTGCCTGATAATTTCTCTTTACTGCAAACTTTCTTTGCCTACCTGGATATTTGTTACACTTTATGCTCTTTATTGTTTAACGTGTCCATTTATATACCACGCAAAACATATCTTCTCTAAATTCTTTTCTCCGTAAATTCCGGAATAAAGCTTTCTTTGGCACTTTCCTCCTCTTGCATATAGGCGTTTTGAATTCCTAGCTCTTCAGCATAACGAATCCATTTTTCATACTCTTTTCCATAGACTCGACGGTCAATCTCCGGGTAAGCCTCAAGATTTCCATAAGGAATGTATTGCCGAAGTAAACTGTATAAAATATTTTCTCCGTACTCTTCATAGGCATATTTTAACACTTTTTTCGCCTGATACACCTGATTCGGCAGGAGCAAATGTCGAAGAATCACACCTTTTTGTAAAAGCCCCTCCTTATATTCAAGTTCGGGACACTGGCGTATACACTCCGCCAGAGCTTCCTTTGCCCTCATCGGGTAGTCCTTTGCCTTAGAATAACGTAAGGCCGTGTCTTCCTTTATGTATTTAAAATCAAAAAGATAAATATCGATAAGCCCTTCACAGCTTGCCAGTACCTCACTACTTTGATAACCGGAGCAGTTCCAGACAAAAGGCAAGCTAAAGCCTCTTTTCTTAGCCAAGCCAATCGCTTCTAAAATCCCCGGAAGATAATGCTCTCCCGTAACCAGATTGATATTATGACAGCCCAGCTTTTCCAAGCTTAGAAAATGCTGATAAAGCTCTTCAACAGAAACCGCCTCCCCGATTTCTCCCCGAGAAAGCCTTTGGTTTTGGCAAAAAACACAGGACAGACTGCAATAAGAAAAGAAAATGGTTCCGCTTCCCTTGCTTCCGGAAATACAGGGCTCCTCCCAAAAATGAGGAGCTGCTCTACCGATATGCATGATACTTCCCGCATGACAAAATCCCCGCTCACCTTTAAAGCGATTCACCTTACATTCCCTTGGGCAAAGTCTACAGGAAGCATAGGAAAGAATACTTTGCTTCCTTCCGCCCTGAACCGTATTAGATTTTTCTTCCTGTACTATATTAGGTTTTTCTTCCCGTGCTATCTTAGATTTCTCTTCCTGTATTATATTAGATTTCTCTTCCTGTATTTCATCTATTTCCTGTATATGCGACATTTTCGATACGTTATCCTCATTTTTCCCGCTTATTCTATTTAAGTCCGGCTTGTAAGCCCTCTAAAAAGCTGATACAATTCCTTTGATTTCACAATAATTTATCAGAATAAAGGAGTGTATTATGGCAAATCCTATTGTACGCATTACGATGGACAGTGGCAAGGTGATTCGTTTGGAACTGTATCCTGAAACTGCCCCCCTTACCGTAGAGAACTTTTTAGACCTGGTAAAGAAGGGCTTTTATAACGGATTGACCTTCCACCGTATTATTTCCGGCTTTATGATTCAGGGAGGAGACCCGGATGGAAACGGAATGGGCGGCCCCGGTTACAGCATTAAGGGAGAGTTTAAGAGTAACGGTGTAGA
>CAUSUG010000071.1:0-8876 GCA_963534765.1 uncultured Oribacterium sp. | reverse complement strand
GCCAATACTTTGATTACTCTGATGCAAAAGGCTAAATTCTCTTTTTCGAAAATTACGGAACCTTTATGGAGCAAGGAGGAAGAAAAAATCTTATTGGATATCGTAGCTTGTTTGGAGGAGAAGGGAACCCTGGTGCAGCTGGAGGGGGAATATTATACTTTGGGTAATTTATTTTCCAAGTTAAAAGAATTTACTTTGAAAAAATTACAGAGCAACGGAGAAATCACTGTTGAGGACTTGAGAGAAGAATTTTCCTTATCCAGAAAAAACAGTAAACTATTTTTTAAAGCTTGTGATCGATTGCATATTACCAAGGACAACGGCTTTGAAAGTGCAAGGAAGCCCTATCCTAAGCTTGACGAGACAGAGTAGGGGTTATAAAATGGCATTCGTTATCATAGAAAGTTCGAGGTGAAAAAATGGCTAGATATAATCATGCTGCCGTAGAGAAGAAGTGGCAGGAATTTTGGGAGAAAAATCCCATTAACCCAAAGGACGAGAAGAAAGAAAAATACTATTGCTTGGATATGTTCCCTTATCCCTCCGGTTCCGGATTGCATGTAGGACACTGGAGAGGCTATGTGATTTCCGATGCTTGGTCACGTTATCAGGTCATTAAGGGAAAATATGTGATTCATCCCATGGGCTGGGATGCCTTCGGATTACCCGCTGAAAACTATGCCATTAAGATGGGAATTCATCCTTCTATCACCACAAAGAAAAATGTGGAAAACATTAAGCGACAGCTACAGCAGATTAATGCCATTTATGATTGGGACATGGAAGTGAATACCACTGATCCCAACTTCTACAAGTGGACCCAGTGGATTTTTGTGAAAATGTTTGAGAAGGGACTGGCTTATGAAAAGGAGTTCCCTATTAACTGGTGTCCAAGCTGTAAAACAGGACTTGCCAATGAGGAAGTAGTGGATGGTAAGTGTGAACGTTGCGGTACGGCAGTCACCAAGAAGAACTTAAGACAGTGGATGCTGAAGATTACCGAATATGCAGATCGCTTATTGGATGATTTGCAGGAATTGGATTGGCCTGAAAAGGTTAAGAAGATGCAGGCAGAGTGGATTGGTCGTTCCTACGGAGCGGAGGTGGACTTTGCCTTAGAGGGAAGAGAAGATAAGATTACTGTTTTCACCACAAGACCTGACACCCTTTACGGAGCCACCTTCCTTGTTCTTGCCCCGGAGCATCCTATGGTTCAGAAGATTTGCACGGATGCTCAGAGAGAAAAAGTAGAAGCCTATATTTCCATGGCGGCCAATAAGTCCAATGTGGAAAGAATGGCGGTGAATGACAAGGATAAAACCGGAGAGTTTACCGGAGCCTATGCCATTAATCCTTTAAACGGGGAGAAGTGTGCTATTTGGATTTCCGACTATGTATTGGCAGATCATGGAACCGGAGCCATTATGTGTGTACCTGCCCATGATGCCAGAGACTTTGCTTTTGCCAAGAAATTTGACCTTCCCATTGTTCAGGTTATTTCCAAGGACGGGAAGGAAGAGGTATTGGAAGAGGCCTATACAGAAGCCTCCGGTATTATGATTAATTCCGGAGATTGGAATGGAAGAGAGTCCTCTGAATTAAAGGTGGAAGCGGCTAATGAGGTGGAGAAAAGAGGTTTCGGCCGGAAGACCGTAAGCTTTAAGCTCAGAGACTGGGTTTTCTCCAGACAAAGATACTGGGGAGAGCCGATTCCTATCGTACATTGTGAGAAATGCGGAAATGTAGCGGTACCGGTGGAAGAGCTTCCTTTAAAGTTGCCCGAGGTAGAAAACTATGAGCCTACCGGAACGGGAGAATCTCCCTTGGCCGGCATTACTGACTGGGTAAACTGCACTTGTCCAAAGTGTGGAGGTCCGGCAAAGCGGGAGACTAATACAATGCCTCAGTGGGCAGGATCTTCCTGGTACTTCCTGCGTTATGTTGATAATCATGATGACAAGGCTTTGGTCAGCAGAGAGAAGGCTGATAAATATTTGCCGGTGGATATGTATATCGGAGGCGTGGAGCATGCAGTATTACACCTTCTGTATTCCCGTTTCTGGACAAAATTCCTCTATGATATCGGTGTGGTAGGATTTAAGGAGCCCTTTGTAAAGCTCTTTAATCAGGGAATGATTTTAGGCCAAAACGGCATTAAGATGTCCAAGTCTATGGGAAATGTAGTTTCTCCTGATGATCTGGTTAGGGATTACGGCTGTGATGCTCTTAGACTTTATGAGCTTTTTGTAGGTCCTCCCGAATTGGATGCGGAATGGGATGACAGAGGAATTGATGGAGTTTACCGTTTCCTGAATCGTTTCTATAATCTTGTGGAAGAATCCAAGGATAAGAATATCAGTCCTACAAAAGAGATGATTCGTGTACGGCATAACTTAATCCATGATATCCAGCTTCGTTTTGACAGCTTTAACTTAAATACTGTAGTTTCCGGCTTCATGGAGTACAACAACAGTCTTCTGGATCTGGCGAAGAAAGAAGGGGGCGTAGATTTGGAAACCCTTCGTACCTTCTCCGTGCTTTTGGCTCCATTTGCCCCTCATATCGCAGAGGAGTGTTATCATTTGGCTAAGGGAGAGGGCAGTGTATTTGCAGCCGGCTGGCCTGAGTACGATGATAAAGCTATGGAGGCGGATGAAATTAAGCTTCCATTGCAGGTAAACGGAAAAGTAAAGGCGGTTATAGAGGTTCCCAAGGATTTAAGTAAGGAGGAAATTCTTGCTAAGGCAAAGGAATGTCTGGGAGACAAGTTGGGCGGCACTCTGGTAAAAGAAGTGTATATCCCCGGAAAAATCGTGAACTTTGTTGTCAAATAACAGAAGATTTTTTCTTACAATTTTGTAAACCCCTATAGATTTTTTTTAGGATTCTTTTCTATACAAATGAAAAGATTATGGTATGATAAAAAGGTGCTGTGTCTCAGCACCTTTTATTCTTGAAGAATATCGCCTGCGATGCTTGCGGTATCTCGTTATTAACCGATGGAATAGGCAAAAACCTGTCCTATCCGGATTATCAATTAATTAACATATACAAAGGATGGAATATGATAGCCAGCGAAAGAAGATTATCTCAGGGAATTAGTAGAGCAAAGGGCGGTTCAAGAAGCAGAAGTGCCCAGTACAGCTATAGCGATAAAGGGGCCCGTAGTGGACGAAGTAATGGTAGAAGCGGTGGACGACGCCCCAAGAACAATGGCCATCTTCCTATTATTATAGCCGCAGTTGCCCTATTCGGAAGTGCAGCTGCAGTCTTTGCTTTAAGCCGGAATGCCGGCTTTTTTCATGAAGCGGAGACCACTGTTGCTGAAACGGAGTATATAGACCCCAATGCCATTCATGAAGATTTGTATTTGGATTATACCGCCTTTAAACCGGGAGCGGAGCTTTTAAATCTAAAGGGAATGACCAAGGAGCAGGTTATTGATTTCTTGAAGAAATCTTATACCTGGCATCTTGTGGTAAAAAATGCCAACCCAAATATTGATTATTTTTCCATGCCGGAATTTCCAAAGGCGGAAGACAATAAGAGTGAAGACGGTATTGATGATCAGGGAACGGAAGAAGTGGTAAAGGTTAAGAATACACTATCCGATGTAACGATTCGTCCCAATAAGGGGGATTATGAAATTCCTGATATCCTATCCGACAGTATTACCGATTTTGTAGACCAGATTTATACCAAGTATCAGGAGGAGAAGGCTTCGGAAAGCAGTACGGAGGAAAGCTCCACAGAAAAGAAAAAGAAGAAGAAAAAGGCTGAGGACACCACTGCGGAAAGTTCAACTGCCATTCAAGCGGATTATATTCTGCAACTTCCCGATTTTAACGATAAAATAAAAGACTATGTGAATCAGCTTGCAATTGTTTGGAAGATGGCTCCGAAAAACGGAGACATTACCAAGTACAATAAATCCACCGGAGAATTTGAATTTGGCGGCAGTAAGGACGGTTATGCCATTAATGTGGATGCTACCACACAGGATATTCTGAACGCCCTGAACAATAAAGAATTTTCCTCCGAGATTAGTACAGAGGGGGAGAAGGTACCCGCATCCACTGCATCCATTAAGGATCAGTATAAGATTATTGCCAGCTTTACCACTAAAACCACCTCTAATGAACTGAGAAACACCAATGTTCGTCTTGCGGCGGAGGCGGTAAACGGTACTGTTCTTCAGCCCGGAGAGGAGTTCTCCTTTAACGGTGTAGTAGGGCAGAGAACTGCAGAAAAGGGCTATAAGGCGGCTGCGGCTTATAATCAGGGAGAAGTCGTAGAAGAGGTAGGAGGAGGAATCTGCCAGATTTCTTCCACTCTGTACAATGCGGTATTCCGTTCCGGATTAACCACAACCTATCGCAGATCCCATACCTTTGCTCCGAACTATGTAACTCCCGGTACGGATGCCACAGTATCTTGGCCGGGACCGGACTTTAAGTTTGTAAATGATTCCAAGCATGCCATCGGTATTCGTGCCTGGTATTCCAATCAGACCGCTACGGTACAGATTTATGGCATTCCCGTTCTCCCCAGCGGCGTTAAATGGGAATTGGAATCCGAGAAGATTAAAGATCTTCCCGTTCCGGCTGTGCAGGTGATTACTCCTCAGCAGGGTAAGGAAACTAACGGCTCCGCCGGCTCCGAATGGCAGGCCTATAAGATTATTACCAAGGATGGTAAAACCGAAAAGGTAAAGGATCATTATGTAAGCTATAAGGGACATACCCCTAAAAAGTACAGTGCAAATGCTGCAGAAAGCAGTAGTGCAGCGGCTAGCACGGCAGCAAGCAGTGCAGCAAGCACGGAAACTAAGTCGGCAGAGACCAAGGCACAGGAAAGTAAAACCCAGAGTACCACAAAAGCCTCTGAGAATCCTGTTGTTTCCAATGACGGACCTGTAGGAAATAACAGTGTCCCCACCACGGAAGCGGATGTTATTTCCGGCGGCCCCGGAACCTAAGGTTTACGGCAGCTTTGAATTTTTTGACAATTGTCGGAAATTCAGGGCTGCTTTTTTCTTCAAAAAGCGAAAAAATACTTGTGAAAAAAATAGCTATTGTACTAAATCAAAAACGGTAAGCGTTTTCCTTGATTTTAGCATGGGGATAGATTAGTATTCCCTTGTATGATTTCTCCGGAAGGGGAAAGGTAGAGGTTTTATTTATTTCAGTTTAGGAGGAAACTTATGGCAAGAAAAATGAAGACCATGGACGGTAATCAGGCTGCTGCTCATGCGTCCTATGCGTTCTCAGAGGTCGCTGCGATTTTCCCAATTACTCCTTCTTCCGTTATGCCTGAGCATATGGATGAGTGGGCAACAGAGGGAAGACAGAATATTTTAGGTGAGACTGTTCAGGTTACTGAGATGCAGTCCGAGGCCGGTGCTGCAGGTGCAGTACATGGAGCTTTGGCAGCCGGAGCCTTAACCACAACATTTACAGCTTCTCAGGGTCTTTTATTGATGATCCCTGATATTTATAAGGTTGCCGGAGAGCAGCTCCCCGGTGTATTTGATGTTTCTGCAAGAGCTGTTGCCAGCCACGCCCTTTCCATCTTCGGAGATCACTCCGACGTTATGGCTTGTCGTCAGACCGGTGCCGCTTTACTTTGTGAGTCTTCCGTTCAGGAAGTTATGGACTTAACTCCCGTTGCTCACCTTGCAGCATTAAAGGGACGTATTCCATTCATCAACTTCTTTGACGGATTCCGTACTTCTCACGAGATTCAGAAGATTGAAGAGTGGGATTACGAAGACTTAAAGGATATGGTGGATTGGGAGTATGTAGATGCATTCCGTCAGAACGCATTAAACCCCAATCACCCTGTAGAGAGAGGTTCCGCTCAGAACCCTGATATTTTCTTCCAGGCAAGAGAGGCTTCCAACCCTTATTATGATGCACTTCCTGCCATTGTTCAGGAGTACATGGACAAGGTTAATAAGAAGATCGGAACCAATTACCAGCTCTTTAACTACTATGGAGCTCCGGATGCAGAGCACGTAATTATTGCTATGGGTTCTGTAAACGAGACCATTGAAGAGACCATCGATTATTTGGCTGAGAAGGAAGGCAGAAAGCTTGGACTTATCAAGGTTAGACTGTATCGTCCATTTGCAGTTGACGCTTTCTTAAAGGCTATTCCAAAGACAGTAAAGACTATCTCCGTATTGGATCGTACCAAGGAGCCCGGATCTATCGGTGAGCCTTTATACTTAGACGTTGTAGCAGCTCTTTCCACCAGCGAGTTTAAGAATGTAACCGTTCTTTCCGGACGTTACGGCTTAGGTTCCAAGGATACTACTCCTGCACAGATCGTAGCTGTATACAACAATACCGATAAGAAGAGATTTACCATCGGTATCAACGATGATGTAACTCACCTTTCCTTACCGGAAGGACCATCCATCGTTACCACTCCAAAGGGTACTGTAAACTGTAAGTTCTGGGGACTTGGAGCTGACGGTACTGTTGGTGCGAACAAGAACTCCATCAAGATTATCGGAGATAACACAGATAAGTACGCTCAGGCTTACTTTGATTATGACTCCAAGAAGTCCGGCGGTGTTACCATGTCTCACCTTCGTTTCGGAGATCAGCCTATTAAGTCCACATACCTGATTAAGAGAGCTAACTTCGTAGCTTGTCATAATCCTTCTTACATGACCAAGTTCAACATGGTTCAGGAGCTTGTAGACGGCGGAACCTTCTTATTGAACTGTACTTGGTCCAAGGATGAAGTTGAAAAGCATATCCCGGGACAGGTTAAGAAGTACATGGCTGACCACAATATCAAGTTCTACATCATTAACGGTGTTAAGATCGGTATTGAGACAGGAATGGGACCAACCCGTATCAACACCATCCTTCAGTCCGCATTCTTTACTTTAACCGGAATCATTCCTAAGGAGCAGGCTAACAAGTTAATGAAGGATGCCGCTCAGAAGACCTACGGTCGTAAGGGTGAGGACGTTGTAAAGAAGAACTGGGCTGCTATTGATGCCGGTGCAAATGCCTTCGAAGAAGTAGAAGTAAAGAAGGAATGGAGCAACTGTGCCGATGAGGGACTTGAGTTCAAGACCAAGACTGCCGGAAGAAAGGATGTTTTGGATTTCGTAAACAATATCCAGAACTATGTTTCCGCACAGGAAGGAAACAATCTTCCCGTTTCCGCATTTGCTGATTATGTAGACGGTTCTACTCCTGTAGGATCCGCTGCTTATGAGAAGCGTGGTATTGCCGTAAACGTTCCTGCATGGAACCCTGACAACTGTATCCAGTGTAACTTCTGTTCTTATGTATGTCCTCACGCAGCAATTCGTGCATTTGCATACACCGAGGATGAGGCGGCTAAGGCTCCCGAGGCAGATCAGCAGAAAGCTATGAACGGAATGCCTAACTACAAGTTCGGTATTAAGGTTTCCGTATTAGACTGTGTTGGTTGCGGATCTTGTGCAAACGTTTGTCCCGGAATGAAGGGCGAGAAGGCTCTTGTTATGTCCCCAATCGAGGACAACCTGGATCGTCAGAAGTACTTCGATTACGCAGTTGAGCTTCCTGAGAAGCAGGAGGTTATTGCGAAGTTTAAGGAGACCACCGTTAAGGGATCTCAGTTTAAGAAGCCACTCTTCGAGTTCTCCGGTGCATGTCCCGGATGTGGAGAGACTCCTTATGCGAAGTTAATTACCCAGCTCTTCGGAGAGAGAATGTACATCAGTAACGCAACCGGATGTTCTTCTATCTGGGGTAACTCTTCTCCATCCACTCCTTACACCGTAAATGCCAGGGGACAGGGTCCTGCATGGGATAACTCTCTCTTTGAGGATAATGCGGAGTTTGGATACGGAATGCTTTTGGCACAGAATGCTATCCGTGACAGATTAAAGAAGCAGGTTGAGAAGCTTGTAGAAGAAAATAAGGATGCCGCTCTTGTAGAGGCAGCTAAGGAATATTTGGATACCTTCTCTGTTGGTGCAACAAACGGAACTGCTACCGATAAGTTAGTAGCTGCTCTTTCCGGAAAGACTGATGCAGTAGCTGTTGATTTGTTAAAGCACAAGGATTTCCTTTCCAAGAAGAGCCAGTGGATCTTCGGTGGAGATGGTTGGGCTTACGATATCGGATTTGGCGGACTTGACCATGTTCTTGCTTCCGGTAAGGACATCAACGTAATGGTATTCGATACCGAGGTTTACTCCAACACAGGTGGACAGTCCTCCAAGTCTACTCCTACCGGTGCAGTAGCACAGTTCGCTGCCGGCGGTAAGGAAACCAAGAAGAAGGATTTGGCAGGAATCGCTATGTCCTACGGCTATGTATATGTAGCACACATCGCTATGGGTGCTGATATGGCTCAGACTGTTAAGGCAATTTCCGAGGCTGAGGCTTATCCGGGACCATCCTTAATCATCGCTTATTCTCCATGTATCAACCATGGTATCAAGAAGGGAATGGCTAAGGCACAGACAGAAGAGAAGCTTGCTGTAGAGGCAGGATACTGGAACAACTTCATTTACAACCCACTTGGCGGAGACAAGAAGTTTACCTTGAATTCCAAGGAGCCAAACTTCGAATCTTATCAGGAATTCTTAAAGGGCGAAGTTCGTTACTTATCTCTTTCCCTGAAGAATCCGGAGCGCGCAAAGGCTTTAGATCTGCAGAACGAGCAGGAAGCTAGAGAGCGTTATGAGAAGCTGAAGAAGATGGTTGATCTGTACAATAACTAATGTACAGAAGACAAGAAATTTGGCTTTTGCCGAAGAAGCTTGCCGGAAATAAAATGTTGTTTATTGTATACGGCATAGAGGATCGAGTAGGAGGCGGCGACTAACCGCCGTCCTCTCACAGCACTGTACGTACGGT
>CAUSUG010000070.1:0-8906 GCA_963534765.1 uncultured Oribacterium sp. | reverse complement strand
TACTTCTTCCTTAAAGGGAATGGATGGAGCCGCACCAAATCGGGAAATGGCAATTCCTGCAGCTCTGGCTGCCAAATCCATGGCTTTTGGAACTGTTTCTCCATTTAAAATACCTGCAATAAAGTATCCGGTAAAGGTATCTCCCGCAGCAGTGGTATCCACAATCTCCGTTTTATAGGATCTTTGGCGGTAAAGGCTTTCCCCGTCAAAGTAAAGAGCTCCTTCCCCACCAAGGGTTAAAACGATTTTCGCTGTAGGATACTGAAGATGTAAGGCTCTAATCATTTCTTCGCTCTCTCGGTCGGCACTATCCTGTCCTAAGATCTGCGCTGCCTCCACTTCATTCAAGAGAAAATAATCCACATATTCCAAAGGTAAAGCTAAGATTGCTTCATTCATAGGAGAAGGATTCAGCACAATCTTCATTCCTCTTTCATGAGCCAGTTTCATAATACTGTCTATCTCATTGATTTCATTTTGCAATAGAAGAAAATCTCCTTCGGCAAAATTTGCGATAGTCTTCTGCACCTGTGCCTTGCTGATTTTATGATTTGCACCGCTATAGAGAATAATACAATTATCCCCCTCTTTATCCTTTTGAATAATCGCCGTTCCTGTTTGTACGCTATCCAAAAACTGCACATAGTCTATGTTCACGCCTGATTCCTGAAGCAGCTTTAGAAGAAATTCTCCGTCCTTTCCTACAGCTCCGGCATGAATAGTAGAAACACCGGCTCTTCCCAAAGCCAGAGACTGATTTAAGCCCTTGCCACCCGGGAAAATGTTTAAAGCATCAGAGGAAATCGTTTCTCCTTTTTGAACAAAATGGTCCAGACTGTAAACATAGTCAATGTTTAAAGAACCAAAATTTAAAACCTTCATAGCTTCTCCCGTTATGCTTCCTTTGTCAGCCAACGTGCAAGATTTTGGAACAGGCGGTTATAATCCTTCCACTCACAGAACTCAGGTGGTGCCCAGTGAGGAGCACAGTCTGTGGTGAAAACGGCAGATCTACCCTTACCGTATTCTCCCAAAGCGATAAAGGGGTCGTCACATACAGTAGCTAAAAGTTCTGCCTCGGGTTTTAAGATAGTCTTGTTATAGCCTAAAACTCTTGGCCAGGTCTTTTCTAATCCCTCAAGGATAGCATGCTCCTTCACAGAAACAGGGCGAACTCCTTCACAATGCTCCATACGATCATCTGTAGCAAGTACCTGTACCGGTAAAACCTCCTGCACAGCAGTGTCCTGCCACTTTCCCTTGGCATCCACGCCGGAGAAGGTCAAATATCCTCCTACCATTAAGAGAGCACCTCCGTCCAAGACATAGTCCCGAAGTAAGTTACAACGGTTCGGCATGATTTCGCTGCGAGTAAAGGTTGCTCCGGGTAAAAGAAGAGTATTGGCTCCAATGTCTGATAAAATGATCAAATCATACTGCTTTAATTCTTCCAAGCTGAAAGGAAATTCTTCTGTTGCCAAATGATTTGGAAGAAATGTAAACTCATATCCTCCCTCTTCAAAAGCTCTCTTAATATACTTCTCTCCTGTCTCGTAAACAGAAGTATAAAAGCTATCAAAGCCTTTCACGTGAGTGGTATAACTCATCCATGATTCCCCTGCCAATAAAACTTTCTTTGCCATGTTTTTATTCTCCTTTTCTTTTCTACATATTCTTATCTTCTTCTCTACAATCCGGAAAACCTTGTTCGTTTAGCGCCGAGGAAAACTATTCCTTTAGCTTCAAAAAACTCTATACTTTTCGCCTAGGAATACACTGCACCTTCAGCTTTGGAAAGTACTGTTTCCCTTAACTCCGGCAGAAATCCAATATCAGTTCTGCATAAATCAAGATGGACTGTAAGTAAGCCTCTAAATCCAGCCATTCATCCACAGCATGACACTGGGCCAGATTTCCCGGTCCAAACTGTATGGTGGGGCATTCCGCGATATTTCTCCATAATCGAGAATCACAACCCGCCGGAGATCCTACCACCTTAACAGCCTTTCCTCTGGCTTCGGAATAAGCCCTCTTAAAGCTGTCCACAAAGGGAGAATGCTCCTCCATCTCAAAGCCGCCGCCAAATTGTGTAATCTGTATTTCCGGTAAATGCTCTTCCAGCCAAGCATCCGATTTAGCAACTCTTTCCACTACTTCTTGGAATTCTTTTACCACCTGATTGTGACTCATCTGATTGGGAAGATAATGCACACAAACTTCAAACATACACTCCTCCGCCACAGTGGAACCGGCAGTTCCTCCATGGATAAGGCCTACGTTTAAATTTGGAGCCGGTAAAAGAGGATGCTTGTAATGTAAAAGCCATTCATGCTCCTTCTCGTTTAAAGCCTGAATCACCTTAATTGCTTTTTCTATGGCGCTGACACCATTCTGCTTGGCGCCGGAATGACATGCTTTCCCGGCAAATTTTACCCTGAAAAAGACAAAACCCATATGCGCCAAAATTAGCTCATCGCTAGTGCCCTCACAGACCACAACTCCATCCGCCCTCTGCCCGCTCATAATCGCCTGCATGGAGCCGTTTCCGCCGCCTTCTTCATCACAGACTGAAGTGATTTTCACAGAACCGGAGAAGGGAATACCTGCATCCTGCAAAAGCTGTACCGCCATGGTGGCAGCCATCAGCCCCCCCTTCATATCTGCCGTGCCTCTTCCGTAAAGCTTTCCGTCCCTTATCGTAGGGCTAAAGGGAGGCGTGGTCCATTCCTCCACTTCATCCGCAGGCATTACATCTATATGGCCGTTAAACATCAGGGTTTTACCGGGCTTTTCTCCGTTAAATTGAGCGTAAACATTGTATCGGTCTGTCTGCTGATGGCCCAGGTTTCCCTCTTGATAAAGGGAGAAGCATTTTTCAATATCCTCTTCCTTCATGGAATCCAAAGTGACTTCTGCCCCCATCTTTCTAAAGAGCTCCGCCATATAATCCTGTCCTTGTTTTTCCAGGCCGCCATCAATCCCATGCCCCAAATCATGAGTATCTATCGCCACGAGCTCAGATAGGCGATCAATATATTTCTGTTTGTTTTTTTCTAAAACCTTTTTTAAAGCTTCCACTGTATTCCTCCCGGAGATACCCATTGCCGACTATCTTTTCCACATTAGTCGTATAGTTTTAAGCCATCTTCTACAATGTCCCAAAACTTTTCCACATCAATATCAATACCTACATTGACATTTGGCTCCTTCTTCATATAGCCAAAGAAATCACAGTTGGTTCTGCCATAGGACTGAGAACTGGATGTGTCCACTGTCACATTCATGGGCTTTGTAGTCAGAACTGTAGGGTCAATCAGGTAAGCAATGGTAATGGGATCGTGCAAAGGGCCACCCTCCCAACCATATACCTCTTTTTGCGTTTTACAGAAAAATGCCATTAGATCCGTAAATAAGTCCGAAGCCTTGTTGCCAACCTTACGCATACGCTCCACAATTTCCGGATAACAAAGAGCCTTTCTGGTTACATCCAGCCCCACCATGGTGATAGGAAGTCCGGAGGAGATGCACACATGAGCCGCTTCCGCATCCGCCAATATATTAAACTCCGCAGCAGGAGTTACATTTCCATTGGCGTAGGAACCACCCATAAAAACAATTTCTTGAATCTTATCCACAATTTTCGGCTCCATACGAAGAGCCATACCCAAATTCGTCATAGGGCCGGTAGTAACCACAGTGATTTTTTCCGGAGAATTCATCAAAGTCTTAATGATGTAGTTAACAGCATGATCTGCCTCAATTTCCCGATTTAATTCCTCGAATACAGGACCATCTAAACCGGTTTCCCCGTGGATGTCTCCGGCAATCACTTTATCTCTCACCATAGGTTGACCACAACCTGCATAAACCGGAATATTCAGATCTAAATGCTGTACTAGACGTAAAGCATTTCTCTGGGTATTTTCCAAAGTCTGGTTTCCTGCCACAACGGTAATCCCCAACAGTTCCAAATTAGGATTCTTTGCCGCAAGAATTATCGCCACTGCATCATCATGTCCCGGATCACAATCTAATATAATTTTTCTTTTACTCATTCTTTAACATTCCTTTCATTTTCTAAGCCCTAAGCTCAATTTCAAGCAACACTTCCTAATTCGTAATTAACGCAGACTGCTTTTTCTTGGTGGCCTGAATCTTTACCGCCATGGAAATAGCCAGTACCGCAATAGTCACAATATAAGGCATCATCAAAATAAACTGAGCAGGAATACCGTAGGCCTGTAGTCTTGCTCCTACAGAATCGGAAAATCCGAAAAGTAAGCATCCCATCGCTGTCAGCACCGGATTTGCACCGCCGAAGTACATTGCCGCAACCCCCATAAAACCACGGCTGTTGGTCATATTTTCCACAAACTGTGTACTATAGCCCAAGGATAGATGGGCTCCCGCCAAGCCACCGATTAAACCGGAAATCAGCATAGCTTGATATTTAACCGCATTAGCTTGAATTCCCGCAGTTTCAGCAGCCATAGGGAATTGTCCCACAGCACGAAGGCGTAATCCCCATACCGTCTTATAGAAGATAAACTGCAAAAGAATAATAAAAATAATCACAAACCATTCCGTAAAGCGCCAGTCATTAAACAAGCTGCTTAAGACCGGAACATTTTCCAAAAATGTCATATGCAATTTGGGAATAGGAACGATTGAGGGGTTGGAAAAGCTTCCGCTGGTATGGAAAAAGACCTGAAGCATAAACTTGGTTAATGCAATGGCCAAAAGGTTTACACCCATACCGATGGCACAAATTTCAGAATTGTACTTAATATGGCTGATTGCCATAATCATGGCAATGAAGGCTCCGCCAAGCATAGCCGCCAGAATTCCTAGCATCCAGCTACCGGTAAAATAGCTCACAGCCACTGCCGTAAAGGCTCCCACCAGCATAATTCCCTCAGTACCGATATTTAAAATATTTGCCTGCTGCGTTATCGCTGCACACAGAGCCGCATAGATAATGGGAGTAGATGCACGGAAGGTTGCATAAATCAGTGATAGATTAAAGATTTTCCCTAAATTCTCTGACATTATTTATCCCCTCCTTTCTCTTTCTGATTCGGAGCCGTCTCTGTTTTTATTTCCTTTTCCAGCTTTCTTCGCTTATGAAGACCAATGACAAAGTCCATGGTTGCGATAATAATAAACACTGCAGAGATAGTATCCACAATGGATTTAGGCACACTGGTAGCCTGCTGCATAGCCATAGCGCCCGCCTTTAGTACCGCCAAGAAAAAGGCCACAAACGGAGTAAATAGCATGTTGGACTTTACAATTAATGCCGCCAACATACCGTTGGTTCCTAAATCTCTTGCAAAACCGTCCAGATAGTATCCATGCACACCAAGAACCTCTATGCATCCGGCAACTCCACCAAGCGCTGCAGAAAGTAGCATGGCACCAACGAACACTTTTTTAGAATCAATACCGGCATAATCCGCATGGGCAGGGTTTGTTCCCACAGTTCTAATCTTATATCCCCACTTCGTCTTATAAGTCATCCAAATGACTGCCAGTACCACAAGGACAGCAATGAAAACTCCCATATTCGCCGAAGAAGGCTTCATAATTTTCGGAATCGTTACCAACACAGGCTTGGACTGAGGAGTCGCCACGCCTGCGCTCATGGGTCCGCTAACCAGATAAGAACCAATATACAGTGCCACCGTATTCATCAAAATCGTTACACAGACTTCCGACACATTAAAATATGCCTTTAAAATTGCCGGAATCAAGCCCCATAGCATGGCTACCACAATGGCACCGGTAAAGCAGGCAAGGTACAAAAGAGGCACAGATAAAAATCCCCAGTTGATACCGATATAAGCTGCGGTAATACCTCCAAGAATTACTTCCCCCTCTACTCCAACATTGAATGCACCGGCCTTAGCCGCCACCGCAAATGCCGTTGCAGTAAGCAGTAGAGGCGTAAATCCTGCAATAACATTTCCTCTTCCCAGCTTTGTTCCCAAAGCGCCCTTCAACAATGCCAGATAGGCATCAATAGGATTTTCCCCAATGGCAAGAATAAAAATGGCGCCCACCAAAATCGCCAGGAAAAAGGTAAACAATATTTTCAAAAAGCTGTTCAAAGACTTATTCATCTCCCTTTCCTCCTTCCTGTAACTGATTTTCCGTCACGCCTTCTTTTGCCTGATGGTCTTCTACATCAACTTTAGGCTGTTGCTTTGTCATATCTTCTTTTACCTGATGATCCACCGTACCTCCCATCATCAGAAGTCCCAGGTTGTTTTCATTGGCTTCTCCGGCACTAAGCTCTCCGGTAATCGTTCCTTCGTGAATAACAATGATGCGATCGGAAAGGGATGTGATTTCTTCCAACTCCGTAGAAACCAGCAATACTCCTGCACCGTTCTTCTTCGCCTCCTCCAAAGTCTTTTGAATAGACTCTATGGCACCGATATCCACTCCTCTGGTAGGCTGAGCCGCCACCAGTAGCTTCTTATTCATGGAAACTTCTCTTGCTACTACTACCTTCTGTGCATTTCCTCCGGAAAGAGAGGATGTGGGTAGCTTATAGTCTGTGGGGCGAATATCAAAGCGCTTCACCATTTCTTCAGAATGCCGGTCCATAGCAGCTGTATTCATGACCATCCCCCTGCTGAAGGGTGCTTTGTCCACTTCCACCGCAACTAGATTTTCTTCAATACTCATGGTTCTATTCAGTCCCCGGGTATTTCTATCCTCCGGAATATGTGCCAATCCCACTTCTCGTACTTTTTTCGGAGAAAGGTTGGTGATTTCCTTTCCGTCCAGGAAGATATGCCCTCTCTCCACAGGACGTAGACCGGTGATTGCCTCAATCAGTTCTGATTGCCCATTTCCGTCTATACCGGCAATGCCCACAATTTCTCCCTCATTCACATGTAAGGACAGGCCTCGAATTTTGGAGCTTTCCTTTTGACTGGGAATCCAGACATCTTGTACATCCAAAATTTTCTTTCCTGCTTTTTCATATGTCTTATCAATATGTAGGAACACTTCTCGGCCAATCATTTTCTTGGTTAAATCCAGAGGAGAAGTTTCTTCTTTAGACACAATTCCCATATGCAACCCCTGTCGCATAACAGAAATACGATCCGAAATTTCCATAACTTCGTTTAGCTTATGAGAAATAAACACCAGAGATTTTTGCTCTTTCTTTAAATTATTTAATATCTCAAAAAGCTTTTTAGTTTCTTGAGGAGTCAAAACAGCAGTAGGCTCATCCAAGATGATAATATCCGCCCCTCTCATCAGGGTTTTGATAATTTCTACACGCTGTGCTTCTCCCACGGAAATCTGGCTAACCTTTTTGTCCAGCTGAATCTCCATGTTGTATTGGTCAATAAAGTGTTGAATCTCTTTTCTTGCCTTATCGAAGTCAATCTGTAGTCCCTTTTTAGGCTCAAAACCTAAAATAACATTTTCCAACACAGTCAAATCATTGACGAGCATAAATTCCTGATGAACCATTCCAATCCCATGTTGAATGGCCAACTTGGGATCTAACTTGCCCATGGACTGTCCCTTAACAATAATCTCACCGGAATCTATGGGGTACATACCGTAAAGCAGTTTCATCATAGTAGACTTTCCTGCTCCGTTTTCTCCGATTAATGAATGAATTTCTCCCTTAATCAGGTTGAATTGTCCATCTTTTACGGCATGCACTTCTCCAAAGGATTTTACGATGTTTTTCATTTCTACAACAAATTCACTCATTACTCTCCCTCATTTAACTGATAAAGAAAGGGCATGGGAGCCCTAAAGAGTCCCATGCCCGACACAAAGTTTCAGGCTTTATGCTTTCGGACCGAAACCTTCATAATTTTCCACTACAATCTCACCGGAGATAATCTTCTTGGACAGTTCTTCGCACTTGTCTACGATATCCTGTGGGAACTTCTCTCCCAAAGACTTCTTGATCTCTGCGAAATCAGTTAAGCTCACACCGCCCTCTGCCAAAGACAGATACTGGGTGGAACCGCCCTTAAATGTCCCCTCAACAACAGACTGAATAACAAGATAGCACGCATTATCTACTCTCTTCACCATGGAAGTTACCACATGTCCAGGCTGGTCAGCATCCTGGTTTAAGTCTACGCCGATAGCATACTTATCCGCTTCCTTTGCCGCTTCCAAAATTCCTGTTCCTGTTCCGGAAGCCACATTCATAACAATATCAGCTCCCTGCTCATACTGTGCAAGAGTTAATTCTTTTCCCTTTAACGGATCTGTCCAAGAACCTGCAAAAGCCTGCAAAATAGTAACATCCGGATCGATGTACTTTGCGCCCTGCTCATATCCTGTATAGAAATCATGGAGTACAGGAATATCCATTCCGCCAACCCATCCGATTACATGTGCATCATTTACATTAGGAATATCAGTTTTCTGTGTAAACATAGCTGCTGCAGCACCGGCAAGGAAAGAACCCTGATTCTGGGCAAAGCTGATGGATTCCACGTTATCAAGATCAACGGTTGTATCAATTACCGCAAACTTAACATCCGGATAGTTAGGAGCATGCTCTGTAATGTAATCAGCGATATTGGAAGATGCACCGATGATAAGGTCATAACCTTCTTCGCAGGCAGCCACTAAATTCGCTTCCCATTCCTGTGCCGTAGTGCCTTCAAGAGACTTTAATTCAATACCGAAATCCTCAACTGCCTTCTTCGCACCGGCATTGCAAGAGTCATTGTAGGACTTATCGCCTAAGTTACCTGTGTAAACGATACAAACACGAACACCCTTTTTCTCTTTGGAATCAGACTTATCAGAAGACTTTTCCTCCTTAGAATCAGCCTGTGCAGCCTCGGTTTTGTTCGCATTGGACTCTGCCACCTCATTTGCAGACTTTCCGCATCCCAGCAATAAGGAAC
>CAUSUG010000069.1:0-8914 GCA_963534765.1 uncultured Oribacterium sp. | reverse complement strand
ACCAACCTGCCAGTCAGTAGTCTTATTTTACTCTGAGGTATTTTCAATTTTCAACATCCACCATTTAAATTATACAGGAAGCTCCTTTAGGGAATTAACAAAACACGCAATCCCTCTTGATTTTTTGTAACTTCAAATCCCTTTTCCCACTCCTCTAAAGGAAAAGTATGTGAAATAATTTCCTGTACATGCACTTGTTTTCTATCTAAAAGATCAATACATCGCCTCCATGTTTCTCTGTCAAAGGCAATACTTCCAATAATTTTCTGACTGTGATATACCACCCTCCCCAAATCTATCTGAGGATGCTTTCCAAACACTCCCACTTGTGTGAGCTGTCCCGCAGTCTTTAAAAGTGCCAATCCTGTATCCAGTCCGGCTTGACTGCCTGTACATTCAATCACAGTATCTACCCCACGTCCCTGCGTCAAATTCATAACAAGTTCCTGAAGATTTTCTCTTTGTACATCCAAAGTATAGTCACAGCCCAACTCCTTTGCGAGTTTCATCCTGCCTCCATCCTTTGTAATTCCTGTCAGAATCGTTATAGCTCCGGAAAGCTTTGCTATCTGCATTGCAAACAAACCTATAGCTCCCGGTCCTTCAATTAAAACTACATCTCCGGGCAAAATCTTGGATTTATTTACAACGCTGTTGGCTGCAGAACATAGTGGCTCCAAAAGAGCCGCCTCCTCAAAGGAAATGGAATCAGGAATGGGAAATATCCAGTCATCAAAAGCTTTTACGCAATATTTTCCAAATCCCCCTTCCATACAGGAGGCCACCCTGTCACCCGGCTTAAAGCCCGTCACCTCTGCTCCTACCTCACGGATTATCCCGGAAAATTCATGCCCTAAAACTTTCCCCACATCCCAGGGATAACTTCCCTCCAGAATGTGCAAATCTGTAGCACAAACGGCACAGGCCTTCACCTCAATCTTTACCTCTTTTTTTCCGCAAATAGGTTCAGGTATTTCTCTAAGTGCTACTTCTCCGGCTGCCTGTCCGTATTTTACAATCGCCTTCATACTCCTCCTTTTACTTGCGCAGCACAGCCTCAAATGAAGCCTCAAGCATATCCATGGCAGTATTTGCTTCCTCTAAGGTAATTACAATAGGCGGCTTTAATTTAATTACATTTTCAGCCAACTGATAAAACAGTCCCTGCTTAATGGCTGCCTGAAAAAGTTCTTGCATGGTTTCATTGGAAAGAGGCTCCTTACTCTCAGGGTTCTTTACCATCTCCACACCGATAGCCAGTCCCGGACCGCGAATATCTCCAATTTCCGGGTACCTTTCCTGCATAATTTTCAGTCTGTCTTTAATAGCAGCGCCCACCGTCTCCACATTTTCTAAAAGATGATCACGCTCAATTATCTCAATGGTTTTTAAGGCAGCCGCATAGGCAATGTGGTTGTTTTGGAAAGTCTGCATATCCTCCATAAGGTTTTCAAATCCTCGAAGTCTTTTGTGGATCAAAATACCGGCTGCAGGGATGCCTCCCCCGAGTCCCTTGGCAAAGGTGATAATATCCGGCTCCACATCATAGTACTGAGCTGCAAAGAAACGATTTGTGCGACAATATGTTTGAAATTCATCAAAAATCAGTAATGTTCCCATCTCGTCACAGATCTTACGTAGCTTTTGCAGATATAATTTAGAAAATTCAATCTGTCCTCCTGCAGACTGTACCGGCTCCACAATCACTCCTGCGGTTGGTCCCGGCACTCCATTGAGAATAGTGTCTCTTACCATATTTGCATAGTACTCTGCCATTTCTTCTTCGCTACCTGAAAATGGAGAGCGATATGGATAGGGACGAGGCACACGAATGCAATTATTGGAAAGTACACCTGCAAAATGAAACAATTCCGGATTGGCTTCCCCCCACTCATGCAACCTGCTTGTTAGGAATGTGGCATTGGCTGCACCAAAAGTGGTACCATGATATCCTCCCTGAAGACTGACAAAATTTCTGGAACCGGGTACATTTTTTAAAGCGATCTTCATAGCAGATTCAATGGCAGGACCTCCCCCTACGGTAAACGACATGCGATCCATATTCTCAGGAGCAATCTGAGCGATTTTATGACACAGACTGTAACGAAGATCTGTTTGATGTAAAGGAGCTACAATTGTAAGCCCCTTTGCCTGCTCATAAATCACCTCGGCGATTTCCTCATTTCCAAATCCCAAAATGCAGGCAAACATTTCCGAGGTAAAATCCATGTACTTTCTGCCGTCCTGAGCTTCCAGATAAATCCCCTTAGCTCCCTTTAACGGAAATCCCCCTTGCTTACGGTAAGCCGGCATCAAATACTTAGCATATTCTTCCCTTTGTGCAGGCGTCAAATTCCATGCTCTTTCTAAAGTTTTATCCATACATCCTCCTATTAATATCAATTTTCTATAAAAACATTACGAACTGCGTCGTATTCTTTTAAAAGTCAATTTCCTGCCTTAAAGCCTCCATGGCCTTTTCCCATTTTTCTAATACTTTATCCTCAAACTGCTCCTCAAGCGGCTTATCAAAGGTACCGATTTTATCCTGATGTTCAATAAAAGCTCTTGCAGCATCCTCCATGGAATACTCCCATACAAAATCCGGAAATTCCTGTTTAAATTTGTCCACAGAGAAGTAAATATTATGGATTGACAAATCCTTTAAAATACTGTCCTCCACCTCTTTTCTTTCCAGACTGTACATAAAATCCGTTGGAATATGCACGATTTTTACAGGCATTCCCAAAACATTTGCAAAGGCCTTAATATATTCATCTTGGGTATTAAAACGATCATGTCCGCATGTATAATCCTGATCTTTACAATTATCATTTTCTGCAATACGGGCAATCATCAGCCCTGTATTATAGGCTGATCCGGTTTGCAAAAGGGCATTTCCGTCTCCCGGAACATACACCGGCTTACCCTCTCGGATTCTTGCCACAATATGTTTACCCCTGTTTCTCTCAAAAGCAGACAGTGCAAAGGTTTTTCCCATTGAATAGGCAGGTCTGGCAATTGTTAAGGAGGTGGATGTATCGGCAAATCCCTCCTTGAAAATCTGTTCACATTCTTTTTTGTTCTTTGCATACAGACAGTTCGGTTCTCCCCAAGGATCCGATTCTCGCATTGGAAGACGATTTAGAGGATATCCGTACACATCCACCGTACTCACAAAGATATATCTGGCACAGTGCATCTGCTTTACCGCCTCCACAGCCACTTTGGCTTGAAATGGCTCAAAGCAACAAAAATCAATGATAACTTCAGGATCAAATTCCCTGTATACCCTCATCAAATCCTCTATATCATTTCGGTCTCCCCTAAAAACGGAAATCTTCCCATCCAATCCTAAAAGGTTGGTGGTAGCATGAGTCAATACACCCACAGGTACTTTTTTTTCTAAAAAATAATGAATGGTAAATTCGGAGATATTCCCCGGTCCCCCTAAAATTAATACATTTTTCATATTCTCCTCTACTTATGCCATTCCGGCACTTTTACAAATCTCCATAATATTTAGAATCTCTTTTTTAAAATAGGCAATTGTAGCACCACAGATTTCATGATACACCGGCTGACCGTTTCTTTTTTTTGCAAGTTCTTCCAAACTCCTCCACAATCCTAAAGTAATATTAGTATAAAAGTGAATATTACTGATTCCTGCCTCAATACTTTTTTTATACTGTTCTTTTGTAAGACCTGAACCTCCATGCATAGTCAGGGGGACTTCCGTCATCCCCGCTATTTTTTCCACCAATGCATAGTTTAATTTTGCTTCTCCCCTATACCTTCCATGAACATTACCGAAGGAAATAGCAAGGGAATCCACCTTACTTTGTTGAATAAACTCAAGCACAATGTCAGGATCTGTTTCCCGACTTTCTTCGCTCTC
The DNA here is from genome assembly GCA_963534765.1 of uncultured Oribacterium sp. Classification (GTDB taxonomy): domain Bacteria; phylum Bacillota; class Clostridia; order Lachnospirales; family Lachnospiraceae; genus Oribacterium. Next base: position 5,016 of record CAUSUG010000069.1, on the reverse strand, counting down.
AATATCACAAAGAGCGGAACCTCCCACATAACCCAGCTCAGCCTCCACATCGCAACCAAAAGCATGGGCCATTTTTACAATTTCCTTGGTTTTTTGTATATTTTCCTCCACAGGCAAATGGGATCCGTCAAACATCACGGACTGCATTCCCAAAGAAATGGCTCTTGCCAATATTTCATACCCTTTTCCATGCTCCAGCTGAATGGACACGGGCACAGTGGCTCTATCTGCAGCTTCCCGTAACATAGGCACTGCATACTCCAGTGGAATCATGGCAAATACCTCCGGAGCAAAGCCCAAAGCCAATGGTGAACCACACTCTTTAGCCGCCTCTATGGCAGCCAGTGTCATTTCAAAATTTGCCCCAAGGAAATGTGGCACCGCATATCCTTTTTTCCTAGCCTCCTTTTGCATTGCTGCAAGTGGCACTATCATAGTTTTCCTCCTTTCACAATCCTTGCTAAAATAGAAAAATCATCCTTAACATCACCGTAGAGCTTTTCAAACAACCTGTAATACTCCATATAAATTTGGTGATTCTTTTCATTCGGTTCAATGGGATCAATGTAGTTTGCCTTATCTTTAGCAATCTGATAATCCGGAAATACACCTGCTGCCACTCCCGCAAGAATTGCATCACCGTAAGGAGCTCCCACCCGGTTTTCCACCATAGCGGTTGGAACTGCAAACACATCAGTGATTATTTTTCTCCATAGTCTGCTGGATGCTCCTCCCTCATTAAAAATAATGCAATTTCCCATAGTTTTTCCCGATTCCTTCATTAAAAGAAAAGATGAGTACAAAGCATATGCCACACCCTCCATCATAGCCCTTATCATATGCCCCTTGGTATGGTGAAAAGACATACCGAATACTACCCCTCTGGCCTCGCTGTTCCATAATGGGGTTCGTTCTCCCATAAGATATGGAAGTATGAGTAGCCCCTCGCTACCCGGTGAAATTCTTTCTCCTTCCATATCCATCATTGTGTAAGCACTCATTCCTGTGAGTTTTTCCAACGATTTTTCCGCATCCCCAAAGAAATCTCGCAGATAGCGAATGGCTCCTCCACCTGTGGTAGTGGTTGGAATGGTAATATATGTATTATTGGAATTTGCTGTAAAGGCACAGGCCAGCATTGTGTCCAGAAAGTTACTGTCCTTGTGAATGACTCCAAAATTACCGCAAGTTCCCAAATTCATATTTATATCTCCCTCTCTGAAAAGTCCCGCTCCAATACAGCCCGCATTAAAATCGCATTGTCCGGCACTAACCAAAGTTCCCGGTGATAAACCCGTGTCCTTGGCTGCTGTTTTATTCACCTCTCCCACAATATCCTCACAGCCATAGATTTCCGGCATCCAATCCGGATTAATACCCAGATTTAACAAAAGTGTCCTATCAAAACTGTTTTTTCTAATATTATATCCCCCTAAAAATACTCCACAGGAATGATTTGTTGTATGACTTCCACACAACTTATAACGGATATATCCGTCAATAGTATTTACTTTTTTAATTCGGGCGAAATCCTCAGGACGGTTTTTCTTTTCCCACAGAAGGTTTACAATAGAAGGATGATCCTCCAGTCGATTACCCGAAAGGGCAAATATCTGCTCTTTTCCGGGATTTTCCATCAATTCCTTTGCTTCCATCCACGCCCTTTTATCCATAAGATTATAAGCTTTTTGAATAGGTGCTCCCTTTTCATCAAGCATCACCAAACAGGGTAGAGCGGAGGAGACAGCAATTGCCACAATCTCCTTTGGAACTACTTTTGCCTTTTGAATACATTCTTTTAAAAGTTCACAAGCCGCTTCCCAATAAACTAAGGGGTCATGCTCTGACCAACCGGGATGCTCCACTATTATTGGATACTCACGATAGGCATAGGAGAGAACCCTTGCCTCCTCATCAATGATACAAGCCTTGGCACCTCCGGTGCCATAATCAAGTCCCGCCAGATATTTTGCCATACTTCCTCCTTATATTGCCGTAAGTTTCACCGCCTTCCACTTGGCAGGAACAAACGCTGTTTGTTTATGAATTTCATACTCCTGTATTTTTTTACAATTCCAGACATCAAACACTTCCACACGATAATTATAAAAGCCGGTTTTGGCATTCCCCGGATAGATTCTTTTACGGGGCATATCTGTACCGAAAAACAAAAGGTACTCCATATCTTCTTTTGAAATCGAAAAGTAATTTATACCGTCGGTGTTTCTCCAATCCGGCTTCATCTCCTGAAAAGAGCATCCCAAAGCAATCTCTTTTAAAAATCGAATTCTCTTTGCACTCTCCCCTGTAATCTCCCCCCCATAGGTCCAGAAAATATCTCGATTATTCTTTATTTTAATAGCCTCCCCATGAGTAGCATATCCACCTGCCATAAAGGACAACCAGTGTGAAAAAACCACTTCCTCCGGGGTACTGTTGCCCCACTCATACTTTACATTCCCCTCATATTGGTATTCATCATTCACCACAGGCTTTTGATAACGCCTTTTCAAATCAATCAACAGTTGGTAGGTATTCGGATGCTGATAAGATACATGTGTCATCCAGCTACGATTGGGATAAATCTCCCCCGAAGGATAATTGTGAATTGAGCGCGGGTGCTGATAAGGATCATTAGCCTTAATGTATTCCCCTATTACATCCCAGTTTCTTCGATTTACTCTGGTGCGTACCATACTTCCCCCGTCACTGTCTGCTTCCACAGATACATCATACTCATTTGCCAAGGACCACCACACATTCCTAAAGGCACTAAAGCGACGAATCACATACTGCAAATAGAAAAGAGCCTGTTCTTCGTCCATTTGGTCAATACCAAAATGTCCGAAATCATAAAAATGAAACAAAATCACATCCGCTTCTATTCCACGTTTTTTAAGATCCGAAAGGCAGTGTTCATAGTTTTGAAAATAGGCGGGAATAAAACGCTCAAAATCAAATTTCCCCGGTTTTCCTTCAAAAGGATAGCACTCAGGCTCATAAGAAATATCCACATCTCCATCCTCTCCCTGATAATATTTCGGAGTTAACAACATTCGGATTTTATTGAATTTATACTTCTCAAAAGATTCCAGGGTTTTTGTCCTTATGTCATAAGGTCTGTAGGTCCAACCGTAAGCTGTGGTTCCCAGTACAAAAAGCGGTGTACCGTCAGCATATGAAAAATGTAGGATTTTATTAGGATATACCGGTCCATGATTATTTTCATCTGCCGGCAAAGAGATGAAGCTTCCGCTATGTTCGTTTATATTCGGATCATTGGAAAAAATGTGAAATGCATATTTGCCTGTTTCCTGTGGCATAAAGCGAATCTTCCATCTTCCTTCCCCATCATAAAATCCCCACACCCTTTCACATGTTTCCTTACTTTTAAACTCTCCCCAAAGAGATACCTGACGGAAAGGATTTTCGTATTTAATGGAAGAATACAATGTGATTTCAAAAATATCCCATTTTTCTACACTTTTTGGATACTGTATAACCTGTGTTTTTTCTGATATTTCTTTCGCTTCCCACATTTTATTCATGGTGATACACCTCCCATCCCATATATTTTTCAAGAGCCTCTTTTAAAATTCCTGCTGTGTGGGATCGATTCATAGCCACATGATGTTCAAATCCATTTTGACAAATATACTTCATAAGCTTTTGCATACCCTTTATTTCCACTACTCCCGGACCTCCCGGAGTGGAAATATCTTCATGTACAAATTCTCCCTCTCCTACATAGGCTTTAATTCTTCCCTCAAAATCATCTGTACTGATTTTTGCAAAGGTAAATGCCCCCGGAACAATAACCCCCTTACATGCTCCAAAGCAGTTTTCCTCACCCAAAGCCAATGAAAGTATGTCCAGATTACCGATTTCAGGTTTCATACCCAAAAAGCTTTTTGGATAGTTGGCACAGTGAATCATCATACACCGATCTCTATTGTCTGCAAATCCGTTGTTCCAGTCCAGATATCCTGAAGGCTTCCCTGAAGCCAGATTGAGAGCCGCCATACTAACCGCCCCCATAATATCCATTTCACAGGCACTTGGCATTCCCATCTCTCCCATCATGCTCATAGCAAGGCAGGATGCAATCCCATAATTTTTTTCCAAAGAGTCCCAGCACTGAATGGCACTGGCCTGACAATCATTCTCCTCCAGCCAATCCTGCACTGCCAAAAAAAAGCCCGCCTGTTTTCGTAACTTTTCCTCATCGACTTCAAAAGCCATATTTCCATATAGGCGGATACTCTCCATCACATCCTTAACACGGGAATCCTTCATTTTTTCCCCGGCTAAAGCCAAAATAACCGATAAATCTGTGGTTTCCACAGTAATCCCCGCTTCCTGCAAAAGCTTTTCAGAATATCTGACTGTACGAAAGGCTGACGGTCTGGCTCCTATAGCTCCAACTCTCAGACTTTTTAACCCCCGCACCACTTTGCAGATTCCGGCAAAATTCTCCACATCCAGCGTAAATTCCCGACTGTCAATGCTGCAGGTATGGTAAGTGGTATCGGTAAACGGAATTCGGTTCTGGTAAAGATTATTGCATACGGATAATTTACCACAGAAAGAGTCCCTGCGGTGTGAAAGATCCAACTTATCTTTCTCATCGTCACAGGCTTGTACCAGTACAGGTACCCTAAGCCCTGAGCGAACTATGGCCTCCGTCACCGCCGCCTCATCCCCGAAATTAGGTAAAACAATTATAATACCGTCAATTTCCTCCCGATGTTTTGCAAAAAGTTCTGCACATTTTTTTGCATCTTGGTAGGTTTCAACCACACCCAAGGGAGTTTCTGTCGGAGATAAAATAATGCAGCCAAAGCCCATTTCCTTCATTTTTTCCAAAATGGCTTCCCTTCCTTTTTTTGCCAGTTCCATAGGGAAAAAATTCCTGCTACTTACAATAATGCCAAATTGAATCCCTGATCTTTCTTTTTTCATATTTCCTCCTATAAATGAGCACGTCCAAAATGAAAAACGAGGCAAATTTGTTTC
>CAUSUG010000068.1:0-8925 GCA_963534765.1 uncultured Oribacterium sp. | reverse complement strand
TACTCTAGGTCCTCAAAGTTAATAAAAATAATTTGGGATTGATCAACCCCTTGCTCTAACAGCCAATCTTGGAACTGGAGCAGTAGCGTTGATTTTCCGCATCTTCTTATTCCGGTCACAATCTTGATAATGTGTTTATCCTTGAGAGCCTTTAGTTTATTCAGATATTCTTCTCTTATAATCACCCCGGCACCTCCCTTTGTAGAGAATAGCATTCTTTTTATAGGAAGTAAAGTTTTTGGATTTAATTCCGAAAACTTTGAATTTTTTGATAGTTTTTGGAATCTACTCCAAAAACTTCTCTGATTATTCTCCGGCTCCTTTCGAAACAGGATTGATTATCTTAATTGCTTCCTTCTGTTGTCGCTGTGGTCTCCGTTGTTTCCTGCTTTTCCGTAATCCCCGCCTTTTCTTTCAGCAAAGGATTCTTCTCCAGCGCTTCCATACGGTTTTTCAGAAAGCTAAGCTCCCTTTTCGCATCCTCATCTCCCGGATAGCGGGTACTGTATTGCTGAAAGGCTTCATAGGCTTCCTGCCATTTTGCGGTCTTCTCCAGATATACCGCTGCATCGAAAAGATACTCCCGATCCTCTTCCAGTCCCTTTTCCTTGATTTCTGAAAGGAGCTTTTCCGCATCCTCCAGCTTATTGTCATTCAAAGCAGTCCCCAGCTCCTGAATCAGCTTCTTTCCGGCAATTCTCTCCTCCAGCAAGGGCAAATCCTTTTTCGCCAAGGTCTTGTAGCTTTGCAGACTTTCCTCCGCATCGGAAATATTGCCAAGTTGAATTTCCGCCTCGATTTTATAGGCCAGAATATCCATTTGCAAAGCGGAAACCTGCCCGTTACTTTTCTCCAAGGCCAGATTAAAGTTTTCCAGTGCAGTCTTTCCGTCTCCCCGTTCCAGGGCTTCGATGCCCAGAAGACGGTATTCCTTCGCCTTATTCTTACAGGCAGAGAGGCTTAAAGAGAGAAGGAGAAAGAGTAGCAGAAAAGAACTTAGGCTTTTTCCTCTTTTGTTCTTCCTTTTTTGCATTTTCCCCTCCTATTATGCCTTTCCGGTGGTGCCAAAGCCCCCCCGGTCTTCGTTATCCAGATGATCCACCTCGATAAAATGCACCTCCGGCTGGTGAGGCATCAAGCGGAACTGTCCGATTCGATCATTGATATGAATTTCCGTATCTCTCATGGCCAGGATAGGCATGTGGATAATGTCATTGTCGCCGCAGAAGGATTCATCCACCACTCCCATGGCATTGGTTTGCAAAATCCCAAAGTTCTTATAGGCAGAGCTTCTGGGAACAATAAACATTTCATAGCCCTTGGGAATTTCCACAGAAATGCCCATACTGATTAGGCGATATTCTCCCTGCTTCATACTGACATTTTCTGCCACCCGTAAATCAATCCAGTCGCTTTTTCCGTCAATGTAGCGAAGCTTTTCCAGCTCCTTTACATGATATTTGATTTTTAACTTAGCCTCCACTTCCGTTTCTCCTTTCTCCAGGAATTACTTTGCACTCCCTTTTCTTCTCTATAACAGTTTCTTAACGGCTTTCTACGGCAGGTTCCCCTTGCAGGGAGAAGGTTGGGTTCGTCTTCGGGTTCCGGCTCCTGTATCGCTTCTATTTCCTCTTCGGACTCCGGTTCCACATCAGCCTCCGATTTATCTTCGGCTTCTGATTTCTCGACTGTTTCGTTGTCCTCGTCCTTATCTTCTTCGAGCTCTGCTTCCTTCTCCGCTTCCAATTCCATAAGATAAGCTTCAATAAAGCTTTCTTCCTCTTGCAAAAGGTCCCTGCCTACTGTTCCGGGTCCAATGCCTTCGCGTCCTCCTGCCCTTCTGTACTTTCTTCCGCTGTTTCTTCCACTTCTTCTTCCACTTCTTCTTCCGCTTCTTCTTCCGCTGCTACCTCCGCCTCATCCGCAGCTTCTTCCAGTTCTTTTTCTTCTTCGCTTTCAGCAGAAAATTCCGGCTCCGGATTTTCTTCCTCTATATTGTCTTCCGCTTCCATTTCTTCCGGCTGTTCTTCTTTAGACTCTTCCGGCTTCTCTTCTTTAGATTCTTCCGACTCTTCTTTAGGCTCTTCCGACTTTTCTTCTTGAGCCTCTTCTACTTTCTCTTCCTTCAGCCCTTCCTGCTTCTCCGGCTCTAAGCCAAGGCTGTCCTTTAATTCCTCCGTTACTTCCTCTTCCAAAAGCTTCTCCAAATCCTTGGGAAGGCTGGGGAGTGAGGAAAGAGAATCTACACCGAAACGGGTCAGAAATTCCTCGGTGGTTCCGAAGAGCACCGGTCGGCCGGGCGCATCCAAACGGCCCACCTCTTCAATCAAACCGAATTCCACCAAACGATTGACCGCATGGTCGGACTTTACGCCACGAATCCGCTCCACCTCCGCCTTTGTTACCGGCTGGCAGTAAGCGATAATGGAAAGGGTTTCCAAATGCACATCGGAAAGCACCGGTTTCCGGCTTTGCTTAACCACCCGAATCAAAGCATCATAGGTTTTGGGATGGCTGACCATCTGATACTTTCCCTCCAGCTTTCGGATTAAAAGACCACCTTGACGCTCCTCATATTTTTTCCGTAAACGCTCTGCTGCAAGCTCTGCTCCATCCACCCCCATGTGCAGACAAATCGCCATTTCTTCCAGGCTCACGGTTCTTCCCAAAGAAAACAAAAGAGCTTCCAGTAAATCTTCCTCTTCCTGCAAGCTTAGGGCATCTTCTCTCTCGATTTCTTCCTGCAAGCTTAGAACCGTGTCCTTATCCCGAGATCCTTCGGCTTCTTCCACCGAATCTCTATCCTGAGAGCCTTCGGCTTTTTCTTCTGTCGAATCCCTATCCCGTAAGGCTTCGGCATCTTCTTCCGCCAAAGTTCGTTCCAACTCTTCTTTTAAAGAGTATTGTTCGTTTTCCTCCACCTGCCTTACTCCCTTCTAAAAGCATTTTTAATCAAAATCTTCCACCAGCGTCAGATCCATTTCTTCCTGCTCCGCTTCTTTATTAACAGTGATATCCAGGTCTCCAAAGGCATTTTCCTGCTTAAGGGTAATCTTCCCCATTTTCATCAGCTCCAAAATAGCCAAGAAGCTCACCACCGTCTCCGTCTTTCCCTGCTTTTTCTTTAGCATCTGTCGGAAGGAAAAACGTCCGTGACTCTTCGCATAAGCCAGAATATCCTGCATTTTCCCCTGCAAGCTTATCTTTTCCCGCTTAATCTTTCCAAAATTTGCCCGAAGCTGATCCTTTCTGGCTTCCTTCCGTCTTAAAATCTCCTTCATGGTTTCCTGAAGCCTAAGAATATCCAGTCCCTTCAACAAATCTTCTAAATCCAATGGCGGCTTATACTTTTCCACTTCCTTCGGAATACTGGGTTCCTTTTCGATAATATTGGGAGCGGTTTCTTCCTTTGCTCGTAACATTCCGCTGATTCTTTTATATTTTTTGTATTCTAAAAGTCTCTGTACCAGCTCTTCTCTGGGGTCTACTTCCTCCCCTTCCTCTTCCTCCTTCTTGGGTAGCAGCATTCTGGCCTTCATTTCCAGAAGCGTCACTGCCATCAGCAGGAAGGCGGAAACGATTTCCAAATCCTCTTCCTCCAGAGCCTTCATATATTCCAGATACTGCTCTGTGATTTCCGAAATCGGAATATCATAGATATCGATTTTATTTTTTTCAATAAGGTGGAGCAATAAGTCCAGCGGCCCCTCAAAGGCATCCAGCTTATAAAAAATCACCTTTTCTTCCATCATTTTCTCCTTAAGCTTCTCCCATCGGAAGAATATCAAAGCAAGCCAGCTCCGGGAAGTTTGCCAGGCGCACATTGATGCTGTGGGTTCCCAGTCCCCTTCCGGTAAAATGCCATTGTCCCCCTACTTTTCGTAAACCTCTTGGGTTTCTCACAAAAAACTTATACTGGGGTGTCATTAAAGCAAAGCCGGGAAAGCCGATGGCTCCTCCATGAAAATGTCCGGACAGCACCAAATCCACCGGCAAAGCCTCCATTTCCTCCTGGTAAAAGGGGCTGTGCATTAAGGCAATACGAAAAATATTTTTAGGCTGTTCCTCCCGGGTAGCTCCTATAGCCTTTTCCCAGTTTTTCTTATCCTCTTCCCCCAAGGGCTTTTTCTTCTTCCAAAGCAGGGGACGATAATAGGATAAATCCAAAGACAAGCCGCTAAGCTCTAAATCCTGGGCTAAAAGCACTGAACGATTCTCTAAAAGCTCCACCTTTTCCAAAGCCTTCCGAAAGGCCTGCTGCTTTCCCTGAAAATCCTCCTTACTAAACAGCTTTTCCTCATGGTTTCCAAAGGCATAGTAAAGAGGGTATTTTTCTGCTAAAGCATACAGCAAACGGCAGGAATTTTCCACCTCATCTCTCTCCGCCGTTTTTTCTCCGGAATAGCTGATGGGAAAGTCTCCCCCAATGAAGATCCACCGAGGCTTTAATTCCTCGATTTTTTTCAGTAATATCCCATTATCCTTTCCAAAGCTCTTGTCATGGAGGTCTGTCAGAAAGAGAAAACGATAGGCCTTCTTTACCTTATCGGTAGAAATCCTATACTTCTCCACTCTGAGTTGATTTCTTTCCCACTGGGAATAGATAAGCAGGAGTAGGGGAAGGATTAAGAGGAAAAGAAAAGTCATTTTGTCTATTCCTTTCTATACGAATCCGCATAATAATGTTAAAATTATACAAGATAGAAGAATTCTTTATATTTTGTTTTCCTTTTTTCTCATTTTAAAAGGAGTATATGTGATTAGTTATGCCCCATTTTGGCGACTGATTGAACGAGAACAAGTGAGCCAATATCGTCTTATTCAAGACCACAAAGTTTCTGCCGCACAGCTGCATCGTTTGAAGAAAAACCTACCGGTCTCTACAGAAACCATACGACAGCTTTGCCTTTTGTTTTCCTGTACTGTTTCAGACATTATGGAAGTACGTCCTTAGAGACCGGGCATAGTCATATATGGTATTTTATCATAGGGAAAAGGTCTGCCAGAGAAGGAACTCTGACAGACCTTTTTCGTACATTTCTTTCAGAAAATGCGGCTTTTCTATAGAAGCGTCTGCCTCTTAGGCTTCGGAGTGTCCTTCCTCTTTGCCCTCATTTTCCTCTGTTCCCTCTTTCCCCTCTGAAGGATTTTCCGGATGATCTCCTTTTCCTTCCTTTTCCTTTACCTCGGCAAAAATCTTCATAAACTCTTTACCGGTAATGGTTTCCTTCTCAATCAGGAACTTTGCGATTTCATCCAGAGCAAAACGATTTTCCAACAAAATCTTCTTGGATTCTTCGTAGCACTCCTTCAAAATGCGTGCCACTTCCTGGTCTACCTCTGTGGCGGTATCGTCTCCGCACTCTAAGACAGCCCGACCTCCAAGGTACATATTTTCCTGTCTTGCCAGTCCCATTAAACCGAACTTCTCGGACATACCGTACTGAGTCACCATGGCTCTGGCAATCTTTGTCGCCTTCTCGATATCATTGCTGGCTCCGGTGGTTACGGTTTCAAAAACGATTTCCTCCGCCGCTCTACCTGCCAGACATTCCACCATCATGGAATGAAGCTCTGCCTTGGTATTCAGATATTTTTCTTCCTCCGGCACCTGCATGACATAGCCTAAGGCTCCCATGGTTCTCGGGACAATGGTGATTTTCTGTACCGGCTCGGAGTCCTTCTGCACCGCAGCCACAAGGGCGTGTCCTACCTCATGGTAAGAAACAATCTTTCTCTCCTGCTGGGAAAGGATACGGTCCTTCTTTTCCTTACCCACCAAAACCACTTCCACCGCCTCAAACAAATCCTTCTGGCTAACCTTTTCTCTGCCATTCTTTACCGCAGTGATGGCGGACTCGTTCATCATATTGGCAAGATCCGCTCCTACCGCTCCGCTGGTGGCTAAGGCGATTTCGTCAAAATCTACGCTATCATCCAGCTTAATATCCTTGGCATGTACCTTTAAGATATTGACTCTTCCCTTTAAATCAGGCTTTTCCACAATTACTCGACGGTCAAAACGTCCCGGACGGAGCAGAGCCGGATCCAGGATTTCCGGACGGTTGGTAGCCCCCATAACCATGATTCCCTTCCCCGCATCAAAGCCGTCCATTTCGGAAAGGAGCTGGTTCAGGGTTTGCTCTCTCTCATCATTTCCCCCGTAGCGGGTATCTCTGGTCTTACCGATGGCATCAATCTCATCAATGAAAATGATGCAAGGCGCAGTCTGGTTTGCCTGCCGGAACAAATCTCTTACACGACTGGCTCCCACACCTACGAACATCTCCACAAAGTCCGAACCGGAAAGAGAGTAGAAGGGCACATTGGCCTCTCCTGCCACAGCCTTGGCAAGCAAAGTTTTTCCGGTTCCCGGAGGTCCTACCAAAAGGGCTCCCTTAGGAAGCTTCGCACCGATAGAAGTATATTTGGTGGGATTATGCAGAAAGTCTACGATTTCCACAAGGCTTTCCTTCGCCTCATCCTCACCTGCCACATCCTTAAAGCTGATGCCGGTGTCCTTCTGCATATACATCTTCGCCTTGGACTTTCCTACTCCGGAGAATCCTCCCCCGGAGGTTCCCATCTTCTTCACCATGGCGTTCATCAGAATAATCAGGAAAACAAAGGGCAGTACAATACTAACAATAATCTGCATCAAAAAGGCGGAATTATCCGGTCTCTTTCTGTAAATCTCCACATTGTGTCTATAGAGCCGCTCCACTAAAGATGCGGCATCCGCATTGACCGGCACCACATAGTAGACTCTGCTTTCCCCCTGAGTCAGCCCGGAAGAGCTGTCGGATCCTGCATTATTTCTCCTCTTCAAATGATTCTTTAAAATCATCCCCAGAATCGTTTCCCAAGAAGTTCTCTCGGAAATATCTTCCTTAAAATAAACCTCTTCCGTTTTTACACTGCCCTCTTGGAAACCTTCCACATTATTCTTAGAGGAATCTTGCGTCAGTGAGGAATTCTGTTCAGAGGAAGAAGTATCTTCCTTTGGCGCGTCGAAGTTTAAGGACTTTCCTTCGTCATCATCCCTGGCAATGCCTTCCTTCTCCTCTTTACTTGGATTTTCCTTCGGCTGCTCTGTCTTCACTCTGCTCTTGGGATAAACCGTAATCTGTCCGTCTCCCCACTCTACCTTGGCCACCAGGTCCTGATCCACCATAGAAAGAAAACGACTATAGCTTAATTCCTGAGACATGCCCTTGGTCATAAAACGCTGGGCTACCGTATATATAAAGAAGGTTACTGTTGCCGCTATTAAAACGATGAGAACCGTCTGCCCCCAGTTAGAGAAGCCTCCATTCTCACCGCCTTTAAAATCATTATTATTATCCATTCCACTCTCCTTATTCTCATGGCTTACGCCGTTATATCATTATACGGAGAGCCCCCACATAAAGCAAGGCAAATCGGCGTCGCTACAAGCTTTTTCCGTTTTGCCTATTTTTTTAAGATATTCTATTATTTTTTTGACAAACAAGGTTCCGAGAAGCTCTATATAGAACCATCAAAATCACCTTATTACAACAAAGCGAAAGCTGAAAAAGTTCAATATTCCAGTGTTTTCTTGCATATAGGTCTGAAAATGGGGTAATCTGAGCCCGTCAGCACTTGCTGAAATCAAGCGTAGCGCCGATTGAAGCTTAGTGCTGATACGAAGGCGAAGTTAGCGGGAGCGTGCCCCATTTCAGAGCTATATGCAAAGAAAACTGTTAGAACTTTACAGCTGAGCTACTACGAAATCCCCAATTTCCGAACAGGACAAAAGCTTTTCCCCTTCTTTTCCGGAGAAGATATCCTTGGTTCTGCCCCCCAGCGCCAAGACCTTTTCCACGGCATTTTCTACTCTTGCCGCCGCCTTCTTCTCTCCCAAGGAAAGCTCTAAAAGCAAGGCTGCGGATAAAATAGTAGCTAAGGGATTGGCGATATTCTGTCCGGCAATATCCGGAGCGGAGCCGCCGCTGGGCTCGTAAAGCCCAAAGGCATTTTCCCCTAAGGAAGCAGAAGGAAGCATGCCCAAAGAGCCGGCAATCTCCGCCATCTCATCGGAAAGAATGTCTCCGAACATGTTTTCGGTAACAATCACGGAGAAGTTTCTCGGATTTCGAACCAGCTCCATGGCGGTGGAATCCACTAAGGCATGGCGAAGCTCCACATCCTTCTCTTCCTCTCCCAGCTTAGTGAAAATCTTTCTCCAAAGTCTGGAGCTGTCCAAAACATTGGCCTTATCCACGGAACAAAGCCTTCCGCCTCTTGCCTTTGCCAGGGAAAATGCAATACGCCCGATTCTTTCGATTTCATGAGCCCGATAAATCAGCTCGTCTCTGGCCACCTCTTCTCCATTTTCCTCGGTAATGGAGCGCTTTCCGAAATACAGTCCTCCGGTAAGCTCTCGAATCATCATGATATCGAAGCCATCCCCAATGATTTCTTCCTTCAAAGGACAGGCATCTCGAAGCTCCTTGTAAAGCTTAGCAGGGCGCAAGTTACAGAAAAGGCCCAACTGCTTCCGAAGAGAAAGAAGACCTGCCTCAGGGCGTTTTTCTACCGGCAAAGAATACCAGGGGGATACACCCACCTTTCCCCCAATGCTTCCCATCAGCACCGCTTCAGAAGCTTTACAAGCCTCTAAAGTATCCTGAGGCAATGGCTCTCCGTACAAGTCAATGGCTGCACCGCCAAAGGCTTTTTCCGTGAACTTAAGGCTAAAGCCCTCCAGCTCCGCTACCTTTTCCAATACCTTTCTGGCCTCTCTTACAATCTCCGGTCCGATTCCGTCTCCCGGCAATGCGCAAATGGAATACTGCATTTTCGCTCCTTTCTCTTCTTACACTTTTTCACTGTTGAATGCATGCTCTTCTAAGAAACAAGGCTCTCCGTCTGTTATATACTTGTTCTCTTAAGATGCGAGAC
>CAUSUG010000067.1:0-8947 GCA_963534765.1 uncultured Oribacterium sp. | reverse complement strand
CCTCGTGAGCAATTTCTAAATCTGATTTCATTTACTCCATCCTTTCTGTAGACAGTAACTCCTCAAATTCTTCCATGTTCATTAAAACCTTTCTGGCCTTGGTGCCTTCCTCCTCTCCAACGACATGTTCCGCAGCCAACTGATCCATTATCCTTGCCGCCCGATTAAAACCGATGCGGAATTTTCTTTGTAAAAAGCCGATACTTGCCTTGTCCGTTTCAATCACCAGTGATCCGGCCTCCGCAAAAAGCTCGTCTCTATCGCTCTGACTTCCTCCCGTCTCTTCCGTGGCTTCCTTTTCCAGGCTCTTAGAGATGGAATGGTTATACTCCGCTTCTCCTTGAGACTTTAAAAATTCCGTGACCTTAGCCACCTCTTCATCCGATACAAAGGCTCCCTGTACTCGGATAGGCTTGGGTAAATTCTGAGGGAAGAAAAGCATATCTCCCTTTCCCAGAAGCTTTTCCGCTCCATTCATGTCGATAATGGTACGGGAATCCACTCCGCTACTTACGGAAAAGGCAATACGGGAAGGAACATTTGCCTTAATCAGTCCCGTTATGACATTGACGGAAGGTCTTTGGGTAGCAATAATCAAATGCATTCCGCAGGCTCTTGCTAGCTGAGTCAATCGGACAATAGCATCCTCCACTTCCGACGCCGATACCATCATCAAATCCGCAAGCTCATCAATAATGATTAAAATCTGGGGAAGAACGGAAAGTCCCTCCTTCTCTCTTTCTTCCTCGGTAATGCCACGTATTTTTTCGTTGTAGCCGGATAAGTCTCTTACACCGTAAGCGGCAAATTTCTTATATCGACTTGTCATCTCCGCCACAGCCCAGTTCAATGCCGCAGCAGCCTTTTTCGGATCCGTAACCACCGGAATAAGCAAATGAGGAATGCCGTTATATACCTGAAGCTCTACCACCTTAGGATCCACCATGATCATCCTGACCTCTTCCGGACTATAGCGATAGAGTATGGACATAATCAGGGTATTGATGGAAACGGATTTTCCCGCTCCTGTAGCTCCTGCCACCAGCAGGTGGGGCATCTTGGCAATATCCGTTACCACCACCTTACCGCCAATGTCTTTTCCCACACCGAAGGCCAGCTTCATCTTGTTTTCCTGAAAGGCGGGAGAAGACAGAATATCTCCCAAATATACAACCTGGCTGTTTTTATTGGGAACCTCAATTCCCACCGCAGACTTTCCCGGAATAGGCGCTTCAATACGGATATCCGCCGCCGCCAGTCGCATCTTAATATCATTGCTTAAAGATACAATCTTAGCTAATTTTACCCCCTGCTCCGGTTGCAGCTCGTAGCGGGTAACGGAAGGTCCTACGGAAACGTTACTGATACTTACGGTAATGCCGAAGCTCTTTAGGGTTTCCTTTAAGGTCTGAGCATTTTTCTCGATTTCGCTTCGTTTTTCCTCTTCCTGGGTATGGGAACGCTTCAAGAGGGAGAGCGGAGGAAACACATAGGGTTTCGCAGCCTTCTCCGGAACGGAATCCACTGTTAACTCTTCCTCTTTCTTCTCCTGAATACGCTTTTGTAAGTTTTCATTATCGGAAGCAATTCTTCTGCCATCGGCGGTGTAGACCACTCTGGAGGACGGGTCTCCCTGTAAAAGACGCTTCTTCAGCTCCTCTTCGTCCAAGGGCTGTTCTTTTATAGCCTCTGTTTTTATAGACTCTTGTTTCAAAGACTCTTGTTTTAAAGATTCTCGTTTCAAGGGCTCTTCCTTAGAAACCGCTTCTATATCGGAAAGTTCCTCCGGGAAAAGCTCTTCTTCCTCCGAAGATTCTGATAAGCCTTCCACCGTGAAGGAATCCTCTTTCCAGTCTTCCTTCCTACTGTTTATTAAATCCAGTTCTTCCTTAACACTTAGTAAGTCGGAGCGGAGCGCTTCCTTCTCCTTATTTTCTTCCGCCTCTAAAGGAGAAACTTCCCTCTCTTCCTTAAAATCCTCCAAATGAAAGTCGGTGGTTTGAAAATCCGCCTCTCTCTCTTCCCTTCTTGCTCTTCTTTCCTCCAAAGCTTCTCTGGCGGTTTGAGAAATTCTCTGTAAATCGCTTTTCGCCCTTCTTCCCGCCTTTTCCGCAGTCTGTACGGAAAATAAAGCAAAGAGACTCATCAGGGGCTTTTCGGTAATCATCACCAAGCATAATAAAATAGCGAAAAACAGCACAATCATAGCTCCCAGGCTACCTAGAAACTGCTTTAAAAACAAAAGAAAGATCCCGGGTAATACTCCCCCTTCGGTCAATAAATCCGTTAAATCTTCAGGAATACTCTTCCCGAAAATAAGTACAGGAAGAAAAGCTCCCAGAAAAATATACAAGAAGCAAATAAAGGGTATTTTCCTCATAATCATCGGATTGTTTCGATTTGCCATGACAAAGGCAACAAGGAAAAATAAGACAAAGGGAAAAAGAACACTGAAGGATCCGAATAAAAATACAAGTCCCTGAGAAAGTCCCTCTCCCACTATTCCGCAAAATCCTAAATTACTGAGAAGCAAAAGCAAAGAAACAAGGAAGGATAAAATCAAAATGGCTTCTTCTTTGAGTCCTGTATATGCATTTTGTTCTACATTCCCTTGTATAGCTTTTTTTCTGCTTGTACCTTTACCTGTTTTGTTTTTATTCGTCCTTTTTCTCGCCATAAATCCTCACAACTCCTATTTCTTTCCAGTGCATTATATAACATTTTCAAGACAAAAAAAAGCCAAGGCGCCCCTTGCGATATAGCCCCTGTAGTCCCATACGAAATAGCCCCTGTAATAAAGATAGCTAATCCTAAAAAAATCTAAGGAATCAACTATCAAGGAATGGGTCACTAATTAAAGACATAATTGACTTTGTCTTAAATGCAAGATAAAATCTTAAAACAAGTTTTTACTGTGGAAGGGAGAACAGCATGATTCATGTAGCGATTGTCAGTCCGGAAAAATCTTTGGAGCCTATAGATAAGGTCCTGCAAGACCCCTCCTTTGATTGCCAATTTTTCCCCTATATCTATAAGGACTTAAAGGATATTGACAGCATCTATGACGACTGTAAAAAGAAATGTGATGTGATTTTCTTTTCCGGCGAACTGGGTTACCACTATATTCACCAGCGTTTTCCGGATAATCGTATTCCTTGTGCCTTTACCGCCTACGAAACCATTGATGTTCTTTCTATTCTGCTGCAATTTCAAATCGAACATCGGGATCAACCATTGAACCGGGTATTCTGTGACTTCTTAACCGAAACCAACCATTTTATGGACATCCCCAAATATTTACCGGAAAAATCCTGCCCTATTTTTTACAAGGATCATCATTATGATTACAAGCATATTACCGAATATGCCAAAAACCTATGGAGCAAAGGAAAAATCGACCTGATTCTTTCCCGAAGCATCAATAATCTGGGGCAGCTGGATCAGTTGCAGATTCCTTATATCGCCGTTTTCCCTAATGAAGAAATGATTCGAAGCTCTATTCAGCACGCCTTGGACGAACTTCGTTTAGGCAGTATCGCGGAGCAAAACCTCTTAAGTATTTTTCTTCGCCTTCCCTTTACGGAGGAGGTGGAAAAGGAGGAACAGGAATATCGGGAAGCCACTGTTTATAAGTTTTTAACGGAACATCGAAAGGAAAGTCATTTACATTTTGATATCGAAAAAGGCTTTAATCAATTTTCTATCCTTTTGAGCATTTCCATGGAAAAGGATCTGATGCCTATGCTACAGGAATTTCTTTCCGCCTGCAGGAAAAATCTGAACTTTCCTTTCCGTATGGGTATCGGCTTAAGCCATTCCAAGGAACGAAGTCGCTATTATGCGGAGCATGCCCTTTTGGAAAGTAATCGTTACGGAAGAAATGACGCCTTTTTTATGGAAGAGGAAGGAAAACTGCTGGGTCCTCTTTCCCAGAAATTAAAGTTGATGGCTGATTACAGTAACCCAAAGGCAATACAATTTGCAAAAGAACAGGGCATTCACGAAAGCAATATTCTGAAGCTTATCAGCCTTTTTGAAAATGATCCTCTGCAGGCACTGAGTGCCCAATATATCGCAGAACTTCTGGCCATCACTCCCCGCTCCGCCAGTAGAATTCTGGCAAAGCTCCTACAACTAAAGTTAATTCGGCAGGGACAGCTGGAAGAAGGAGAATCCTTGAAAGAAAAAAAGAAAATGCGACACGGCAGGCCCGCATTGCATTTTCATTTCGAAGAAGAAGCTTTCCGCAAAACCTTTTTTATGGAGTAAAAAAGCTTCTTACTGCATACTATTATCTGATTTTCCCGCCGTATAGGGCTATACCCGGGGCACGCTCCCGCTAACTTCGCCTGACTGAGCAGTGGTTTTGTTAACCACTGCTCACTTTGCTTCGCAAAGCAAATTCCTTCGGAAGTTGGTCTGCATCAGGACGACTTTTCTGATGAAAAGTCTGTCCTTACAGATACTAAGTGAAAAACTTCATTTCACTCGTTTTTCGCAAGTACTGACGGGCTCAGATTACCCCTGCTACAGCCCTATACGGCAGAAAAATATACTACTGTTCTATTAGCTTTTTTCCTCCATCAAAAAAGCTGATGAAGGAAAGCTTATCTGCCTTCTCTTCCGAAGAAAAAGCAAGCCACGGTGCCGGGGCCGGTATGGCAGGCGATGGTGCCGCCAATCACAAAGGTCTCAATCTTTGCCTTAGGATAGCGTTCCAGAATCTTCTCTTTTAAGGTCTCCACATCCTCAGGGCAGGCGGAATGACAGAGAAATACCTTCTCCTCTTCCATAAAGCCCTTCTTTTCCATCTTGGACAGCAGGTTACTAAAGGCCTGCTTTTTTCCTCTTGCCTTTTCGATAGGTTTTAGGGTTCCCTCTTCCGTAATCATGATAATGGGACAGATATTCAGTAAACCGCCGATAAAACCGGCCGCCTTGGAGATTCTTCCTCCCTGGATAAAGAAACGAAGATCGGAGGTAAAGAAATATCCCTGTAAATGATTTCTGTATTCCAGAATCTTCTCCACCAGCTCCTCCATGGAAATTCCCTGATCTCTCAAATCCGCAGCCTTATCCACCAAGAGTCCGTAGCCTACAGAGGCGGAAAGAGAGTCTATAATCTCAATCTTTCTATCCGGAAATTCCTCCAGAAGAATGTCCTTGGCTATTTCGCAGGAATTTCTGGTACCAGATATTCCGCTGGATAAGCAGAAATGAACAATATCCTTTCCCGCCTCCAAGCTGGGGCGGAAAAGAGCCATATATTCTTCACTGTTTACCTGGGAGGTCTTACTCTTCTCCCCATTTAACATTCTTTCAAATAATTTTTCCTGGGAAAGGGAGGCATAAAAATCATCTCTGTACTCCTCTTCATTTAAATAAAAACGAAAGTAGGCTAAAAGAATGTTTCTTTTTTCCGCCCATTCCATAGAAATATCCACTGTAGAACAACAAGATAAAACGTAGCTTTCCATACCGTCTCCTTATTCCCTTCTGATGCTTTTCTTAGCTTATGCTTTTTTGCTTTTCTGCTTTTCTTTTGCTTTTCCGCTTTGAATATATCCTATTCTTTTGCTTTAATACTTTACTTATACCCTTTATTTCCTTTAGCTGTTCCTGCTTTCACTATTCCCCTAATACATTTCGAATCGCCACAGGTGTTCTGTAATTCCAACGATAAATTCGAATTCCGGAACGTCTGGAGGCAGCGTTAACCACCTGGCCGTTACCAATATAGATTCCTACATGATTTACCACGCCTCTCCTGTTGGCATAGAAAATCAAATCTCCGGGACGCATATTTTCACTGCTGACCTTCACACCGGTTCTGGACTGTTCCCTGGAAACTCTGGGTAAAGAAACTCCATATTTACTCATAATCGTCTGGGTAAAGCCGGAGCAGTCACAGCCGTGGGTTAAAGAGGTTCCTCCCCACACATAGGGGTTACCCACAAATTGGCAGGCAAAGTTCACCAAATCGCTTCGTCTCTTTGCCGCAATATTGGCTCTATCCTGTGCCGGTCTATAGGAAATGGCCTCAATTAAGCCGTAGTTAACGGTAACATTGTTATCTCTTGTGGAAACATAGGCTCCCTGATCTCCTTCCTGATCATCTCCGGAGTCCAGGTCCAACTGTACCCATCCATCCAGCTGATTTACCACGGAATATCTTTGATCTCTTGTGACCTTGGTCCAGGCATTGGATTCCGTACTGGGGTTTGCCCGGACATTTAAGGCATCCGTATTTACCGTTGCCATAACCTGAGCATGGGCAAGAGCCAGCTGCTCCGCTTCCTTTCCTTGCGCCACCAGCTCCGACTTGACATAGCCGGTGATTTCTCCGGAACGGATTTTCAGCCAACCGTTTTCTTCCCCTAAAATATCTCCTCCCGCATAGCCCGGGAATTTTCCGATAATGTTGTCAATGCCCTTGTCGGCAGGGTCGGAACGGATATTGATATAATCCTGTGCCTTGGAAACCCCAAGGTGATCATACTGGTTTAAAACCTTTTGCTTTAAATTGTAGCTTCGCGCCTCATCCAAGCCGTATTCTAAACGCACATTTTCCGCACTGGAAGAAATATAAGCCTCTTCAACGCCTTCGATGGTATCCGCAGAAATCTTCAGATAATCCTTTCCGCTTCTGCCCAATACAATATATCGTTCCCCCTTGGCACAGGAGCCTAAGGTATTTCCGTCAATCTTCTCCGGAGTAGAACGAATTCGAAGCTTCTCCGCCAAGATGGTAACTCTTGGCTCCATATATTCCTTGGCCTTTTCCTTCGCTTCCTCTCCCTCCAGCAAAAACTGCTTGGAAATATAGCCGTCCAAACCACCGGAACGAACCTTCACCCAGTTCTCCGTTCCCGCCGCCGGAGACTCTAAGATCTCCACTCCTGCTCCATTTTTTAAAATTCCGATAATGTTTTGAATATCATTTTCATTAGGCTGGGAACGGAAGTTAATAAAACTGGAATCACACTGTACCAGTCCCAGATTGGTATATCGGGAAAGAGCAAGTTCCTCTTCCTCCTGTTTTCTTTCTTCCACCTTTTTGGAAAGCTCTGAGGAACTGGCTTTCTCATCCACTACATCCTCCAGGTTGGAAGCGGAAGCCTCTTTCGCTACCGGCTTCTCTTTGCTTTTTCCGCAGGCTGAAAGACTGCAAAGGCAAAGCAAAATCAATATGGCATATTTTTTCATCGGCAAAATCATATCCTTTCTTTCCCAACGGAAAGCATACTATGAACTCTCATAGCCGGCTTTTTGCTTAAGTACTATCTAATCCTGTAAGCAGATAAAAGCTCCCTGCAGTCCTCTTTTTCCCTGACTGTAACGGTGAGAAAAAAACAGTTCCGGATTCTCCATGGTGCAATAACCGCTGATGGAAATATGTTCTTCTTTTATTCCGCAGTCCAGCGCTATCCTACGGTTTAAATCCCATAAGTCCAGTTGAAATTTATCCTTTGAAATCCTTTGAATTGGAGAAGCTGTATCTTCCCCTAAATCCGGATAATCCTCCAGGAAGGAAAGAGCTAAGTCTTCCGAAACAACGTATTGCTCCTTACAAATACTGGGGCCGATGGCAACAAGAATCTCCGCGGGATTTGAAGAGAAATGCTTTCTCATTTCCTCCACCACGTTTTGAAGAATCTTCCCCTTGGTCCCCCTCCAGCCGCTATGGCAGGCTCCTACCGCTTTATGAATAGGATCATAAAATAGAATCGGAACACAGTCTGCAGAAAAGCAGGAAAGTATAATTCCTTTCTCATCCGTGATTAAAGCATCTATTCCCTCATAATCTCTATCTTTTGTAATGCCCTTTCCCCTGTCCTTCGTGCCTACCTTCAGTACCTTGGTTTCATGGCTTTGCTTGCTAAGAACAAAGTCCTCAGGAGTTTTTCCAAAACGCTCTCCGATTCTCCGGAAATTCTCCAGGACGTTTTCCTTGGCATCCTCCACGGAGAAGCTTAGGTTCAAAGAAGCCAAATGTTCCTTGGATACACCACCTTTTCTGGTGGAGAAGCCATGCTGTAACCCTATTTCTCTTTGGAAAAGGGGAGATTCCACCATTGGGAGAATGCCCGTGCTGATTGTATATTCCACCAAAGGAAAGGGATGTTCCTTAAGCTGATTCATTTATCCTCCTATAGACTTTATGCATTTTTCTCTTCTTCCAAAATCTTTTGAAGAGCAGATGCCTGGGGAAGGGGTAAAACCGCGCCATCAAAGCCTGCTTTCTTTGCACCCTCAATGTTTTCCGTTAAATCATCTATAAAAAAGCAATCCTTTGCTTCCAAAGAAAAATGCTTTAAAAATCTTTCATAAATAATATCCTGAGGCTTCATGCAATGAAAGGCCGCAGAATAAAAAATTCCGTCAAAATAATCCGATCCGGGAAGCACTTCCCTCCAAATCGGAACCAGCCTCATGGACGCATTGGACAAAAGATAAAGCTTTCTTCCCTGCTCCTTCTCCTCCTTTAGGATTTCCGCCACTCCCGGGATTTTTTTCATATTGAACTTATCCCAGTTTTCAAAACAGCTCTTACAAAGCTCTGCCACCTGGGGTGAACTGCAACGTTTCATCCATGCTTTCAAAGCATCCTCCTCAGACATCAGCCCCGCATCCAATCGAATCCACTCTCCGGAATAAAACATCACATCTTTAATTTCTTTAATCCAATCTTCTCTATCTGTATATTCTTGAATCACCCAAACCGGATTATAGGTGACTAAAACATTTCCCATATCCAAAACAAGATTTTTGTGCATTATCTTTCTCCTTTATTTTAAATGCTTCTCTATTGTACCAAATCAGAGAAAAAAGAAAAGAAAGAAAAAACGAAAGAAAAATAGACACAAAAAAACCCGAGCAATGCTCGGGAGTGACGAATCCGGGAATCGAACCCGGGATTCAGCCGTGAGAGGGCTGCGTCTTAACC
>CAUSUG010000066.1:0-9184 GCA_963534765.1 uncultured Oribacterium sp. | reverse complement strand
ACAACATTCCGGCTTTTCCAGGGATACGATCAACTCCCCGCAGTCCTCACAATAGTAAGCGGGAATACGGTGTCCCCACCAAAGCTGACGGGAAATACACCAGTCCTTGATATTTTCCAGCCAATGCAGATAGGTCTTTCCGTAGTTTTCCGGAACAAATTCCAAATCTCCCTTGTTCAGTGCTTCGATAGCAGGCTTTGCCAGCTCTTCCATCTTCACAAACCACTGGGGCTTCACCATAGGCTCAACGGTGGTTCCGCAACGATCATGCACACCTACATTGTGACTATGGGGCACTACCTTCTTTAACAGTCCCTGCTTCTCTAAATCCTCCACCATCTTCTTTCTGGCTTCATAACGATCCATGCCGTTATAGGGGGAGCCTTCACAGAGAATCTTGGCATCATCCGTTAAGATGTTTAAAACCTCTAAGCCGTGTCTTTCTCCTACAAGGAAGTCGTTGGGATCATGGGCAGGAGTAATCTTTACACAACCGGTTCCGAATTCCTTATCCACATAGGCATCCGCTATCACCGGAATCACTCTGTCCGTCAAAGGCAGATGCAGCTGTTTTCCTACGATATCCTTATATCTTTCATCCTCCGGGTTTACAGCCACCGCCATATCCCCTAAGAGCGTTTCCGGTCTGGTGGTAGCAATCTCCACAAAACGGCCTTCCTCTCCCACAACGGGGTAAAGGATGTGCCAGAAGGAGCCTTCCTGCTCCTCATGCAAAACCTCCGCATCGGAAATGGAGGTATTACAAACCGGACACCAGTTAATCATCCTGGAGCCGCGGTAAATCAAGCCCTTCTTATACAGGCGAACAAAGGTTTCCAGCACCGCGTGGGAGCAACCCTCGTCCATGGTAAAACGGAGACGATCCCAGTCTGCGGAGGAGCCCATCTTATGGAGCTGGTTTACAATACGATCCTCGTACTCTTCCTTCCACTTCCAGGCCTCCTTTAAAAAGCCTTCTCTTCCCAGCTCCCACTTATCAATGCCCATATCCTTCAGCTTATTGATAACCTTTACCTCGGTGGCAATGGCTGCATGATCCGTTCCCGGCTGCCACAAGGCCTCAAAGCCCTGCATTCTTTTAAACCGAATCAGGGTATCCTGTAAAGCATTGTCCAGGGCGTGTCCCATGTGCAGCTGCCCGGTAACATTGGGAGGCGGCATCATAATGGTAAAGGGCTTCTTATTAGGATTCACCTTTGCGGCGAAGGCATTTCCCTTCAGCCACTTTTCATAGATACGGTCCTCTACCTCTTCCGGATTATATTGTTTTGCAAGTTCTTTCATTTTCCCCTCCTGTAACTAGGCTCTACCACGTATTTCTTCTTTCCAGGCTTCCAGCTTTTTCTCCGCTTCTTGGAAAAATGCCTCTTCTCCCTCGTTATAGGCATTCTTCAGCTCTAAAATTCCTTCCGCCTGATCCGCTTCTTCCAAAGCCTCTTCCCACTCTGCCTGCCATTCCTTGACCAGGTCTTCCTCTACCCCCTGCCAAAGCTCCTTATACCGATCCTTCGGAAAGGTAATCTGAGACAGGAAATACAGTCTTCGTAAAGCGGCCTTATCCTGATTTTTTCTATATAATTTGGCAAAGGCATCCCCTGCTCTTTGAAACTGCTTTAAGTACAGGTAGGACTCTGCAATCTTACGAAGCCTTCTGCCATTTTCCTCCAAATGATATGCGTCCTGATAGGCATCCAAGGCCTTTCTAAATTTCTTCAAGGAAAAGAAGCTGTCGCCCATCCTTTCCTTCCGTTCCGGCTCGGACAAAGCCTGAATCCTTCTAAGCTCTAAGGAAAAGTCCTCCAGCTCTCTCTCCGTAAAATAGGAGCACTCCCGAAGCAGACGGAAAAGCAAACGCTCCTCCCGCTCTCCCATGTCCTTTAATTGCTTCAGCTTTTCGGAAAGCATGGGGCGATTTAAGCCGGTACTGACCCATTCCAATAGACGATGATCCACAAAGTGCTCCGGAATCAGGAGGGGATACTTCCCCACCGCATAACAAAGCTCCTCCAGAGAATGAATGGAAATATCCAACCTCTCATAATAATAGGGAAATGTAGCTTCTTTTTGACATAAAATCACTGCCATGCTTTACTCCTTTCCCAAACTGATTCGCTCTTCAACCACCATACCGGAGGCAGGGTGCAAGTCTCCCAAGCCCTTGTCCTCCACCCGAATCAAAATGGTGGAAGCATCTACAAATCGGCTCTTTAAAGAGAGCTTCGTGCAACGCTCCTCTCTCTTCGGAAAGCCTTCCAGCAGCATCCGAAGCTGCCTTCCCTTGCTTCCCACGAAGGGCTGCACCGTAAAATCAATATAATCCTGCCGGTCCGGTAGGAGCAAAAGCTCCTCTTCCTTTTCCAGCCAGGCATCTCCCGCCTTTGCCAGATAATAGGGAAATTCCCTTTCCTTCTGACTCACCCGGACGGAAACATCATAGGCCACCCTGGTTTCACAAAGAAGAAGATACTCCTCCTCTTCTCCTCTTCCCAAAAGCTTAGCATATTCCAAAGCCCCGATGGCAAAAAGGAAGGATTCCACACAAACTCTTCTTCCCTTTAAAAGCTTCTTCATAAAGCCCGGAGCAAATTCCGTACTTTCAAAGCCCTTTCCGGACAAAAAGAAGGCACTGTAGACCTTCCCTCTGGTAATTTTATCGCTAAGCCCGGAAAGAATCTGGTCTGCCATCCGCTTTCCCTGGGGCTTTTCCATAATGTCGAAGGAAATGGCCTCCGGCTGGGCTTCCCCGGCGGAGATGGCATACTTCTTCGCCCCCTTGGACACCTGCATTTCATAGTAGTGAAGCACCTGGTTGGAAAATTCAAACATGCCCACCAATCGGTTATAGAGGGTTTTATCCTGCCGTAAAAGGTAGTGGGCAAAGGCCTCGGTGTGGCTGATGCACTGCACCGAATATTCCTCTCCGAATAGCTTTTCTAAAAGCTCCTTTAATCTTTTGAAGAGCTCCGGCTCTCCCTCCCGAAGGGTAAGGACTAAAGTAGCCTTTCCCTCTTCCTCCGGAAGCTCCTTTTCCTCTATCCGCTTCTCTCCTTCTTTCAGCAGGGAATGAAGGAAGATAGATAGAAGCTCCTCCGCCTCATAGCACTGCCCTTCAATGGTGGCACTGCCCTTTTTCTTAAACAGGGACAAAAGCTTATCCACCAGCACTACTCCTCCGGTGAGATTCTTCTTATAAGCTTCTTCTCCGATGGAGAACTCTGTCCCTCGCTTCTCTCTACAAAGAAGGGTAGGAAAGCGATATGTATATTCTTCCTGATATAGGGAAATGTCGGTATAATCATCCCCTAAACTAATGCCAATGCTTTTCACAAATACCTCTTTCTCTTACTCCTCCAGTAATTTCGATAAAGCAATTTCCTTCTTGCCGTACTCTTCCATCATTTCCAGTAAAGGCTCTGCCTGCTTCTCCGTCATCAGCTCACACATCCGACAAAGCTTGGTATAGGCATCCTCTCCGGCATAGGATTTCTCCGAGGATTCCTTCTTCAGGATGGACTGATACAACAGAGTGTCCTCTTTCCCCAAAGTAAAGCGATATTCCATGCTTTCTCCCGGGAAAAGCAGGAAGGATGCAGTGTAAATGCCGTGATAGCACTCCTGTAATTCCTCTCTGTGGAACTCCTCTTCTCCCTGATTTCTTATAGACAGGAAAGGCTTTTCCTCTTCTCTTCCGTGATACTCCAAGACGGATTTTTCTAAAATTTCATTGGGCAGGGAAACAAATTTTCCCAGCTCCTTGGTATAGCTGAAAATCAAAGATTTTTCCAAGAGAATCGGCAGGAAGGCGGAAAGCTCCTCCAGCTCTTCCTCCTTAAGCTCCTTTCTCTTGGAGAAAGAAAGACTCAATGCCAAAAGATAAAGCACCGGCACTCTTTCCTTATGGCTTTCTCCCCGAACCTCTTCAAAAATCTGCTGCATAATCCATTCTTTTTCCGGCTTCTGTCCCAGGAAGACAGAGGCGGAATAGGCTGTAAAAAAGGCTCGAAGAAGCAAAGGATCCGCTCCCCCGTAACGGGTATAGAGGGCAAAAATCTCTTCGCTTTCCTTTCGTTTTTCCGTGAAAAGGCTCTGAGCCAAAAGCCGCTCTCCCATGTTTAAGAAGGAAGAAGAAGGAATCTTCGCCTTCTGCTGCTTCCTTTGGTCTGCTACCTTCATCATTTGCAGCATCTCTTCCGTAGTACCGTTATATTCCTCCAAAAGGAAATGAAGAATACTGTCCTTTTCCAGCTTGGAAAGAAAGGCCTTTTCCGAAAGATACAAAAGCATCTCCCTTTCCTCTTCTCCGTAGACCTTCTCTCCCCGGGCCTGGGAAAGAGCTCCCTCTAAAAATGCCTCTAAGGCACGCTTATCCAAGGAAAGGTAGGGATAAGCAATGAGATATTCCAATGCCTTGTCATAGTCCCCCCGATAAATCAGGGCACTGAGCACATCCTCCTTCTCTTCCTTCTTTAAAGCCCCAAAGGGAAGGGCATGGAGAAATTCCAGATTCTCCTTCGGGAACTCTACCCCCTCCGCCTTCTTATGGTAGGAAAGAATCAGATGCAAAATCTTCATCCGAAAATACAGGGTAAAATCCTCATAGGAAAAGGCCTTTTCCATGAGTTCCAGGTCCTTACTGTCGGAAATTCCCTTTTCCACCAGGCTAAGAGTCTTCCGAATCAGGAAAATGCCCTTGTCCTCCGAAAGGCTTTGGCACTTCTTCTCCAACTCCGCCTCTTCCATCAGTCTGGTCTTTCTGTGGGGTACCCGGCTGTAGCGGTTTCCCAAGGCGTCCTGGAAAAGCAGAATCATATTGGGAAGGGGCATGGGCACTGTACAAAATCCCCCCTTCACTGGGAAGGAACATTCCCTGCGCAAAGCAGGGTGAGTCAGTACCAGACGCTCAATGCTCTGATCCTCCACCTCCACCAGATAACTGTTTAAAATCTTCGGAAGGAACTCCGCCATCCTTTCATCAATCATTTCCGGTAAAATCAGCTTGCTATACAACAAAGCCAGCTCCTCATTGATTTCTCCCCGCAAAAGACAGGAAATGGCATAGTCCTGCATCGGCCTTGCAAAGTGAGAGAAAATCTCGGAACCTTCCTGGAAATTCTTCAAAATATTATAATAAAGAGGAAGCTTGATTCCCTCTTCTAAACGATACTCATAGGAGAAATAAAGATATACCCCCTTGGGTAATTCTTCCGAATACCCCATGGGCATAGCATAGAGAAGGTTCTCATATAGTTTTGTAATCTTAACATTCTCCTCTACACCCTTTTTATAAAGGGCAAAGGCGCTAAGACTCCAGTCTCCTCTGTGGATGCACTCCGTAATCTTTTCTTCCAGGCTTGCATCCTCCGGAAAATGAAGAACTTCTTCCCTTTCCTCCCGTCTTTGGTAGGGAAGCACCTCCCGCCTCATAGCATTCTTCGGGCGATGAGAGAAATAGGTCAAAAACTCCTCTAAAGCAAGGGTTCTGTCCCCGCAGGACTTTAAAAGCTCATAGAGTCTGAGGGCGGTAATATCCTGAAAAATCGGGGCTTCCAAAAAATCGCTGTAATCAAAGATTCTGCCGCAAGCCTTTCTGTCCTCCTCCGCCATGTGTTGCAAATGAGAAAAGTCCTTAATCTCATGGATTTGCTTTGCAGAGGGCTGTTTTTCCACCACAAAGGAATAGGGAATCCGTTTCTCTCCCCCATTGTAGACAAAGCAAAGCTCCCCTTTGATTTCTTCTTCATCCCCCAGGTTCTTCGTATCAATGGTAAAGCTTACCTTGGTACGTACACCTCCAAAGGCGGATTTATGCAGGGTTAGATAGGGTCCCTTGGCATAGACCAGGCCACGCATGGCGACTCCGTTTACCGACTGCAAAAAGATTTCAAATGTTCGACTTTCCCGATAAGGAATTACAGCCATAATCTGCTCAACAGAAAAATGCAGAGAAGGGATTCCTTCCTCGATAATTCCTCTGGCTAACTTATTGATTTTTTCTCTCATAGCAAACTCTCCATAGGGCTTTATTTTAGCACAGGAAGCCCTTTCGAGAAAGACAGAATTTTCCATTAACGCTTCCTTCTATTGCAACTAGGCTTACAATTCTGTTAAACTAATTCCAATCTTTGCTTTTTTCTCTTTCAGGCTCAGGCTTTTCTTTCGGAAAAGCAATTTCCTTAGAGCAGTATAGCGTATTTCTTAGAAAAAAGCGCATTTTGCAAAGATTTATATTCTGAACAAGACGGAAACTCCCAAAAAACAGAAACTCCCATTTTTATGGGATAAAGAAAGGAATTTATGGCTACAGAAGCATTGACCCAATACAAACTGATGATTCTTTACTTACTCCATTCCGTAAAATACCCCCTAAGCAACAGTCGGCTTAGCGGATTTTTTTTAGAAAATGAATATACCACCTATTTCACTTTACAGCAATGCATCAATGATTTGGTGGAGGCTTCCCTCATTTCCGCAGAGCACAGCCAAAGCACCACCCGCTACGAAATCACGGAGGAGGGCAAGCAGACATTAAATTTCTTTTCCCAGGATATCCCGGAGCTGGTGCGGGAAGACATGGACCTCTTTCTTTCCAAAAACAAAAGCCGCCTGCAAAGTGAGGCGGCCCTATATTCCGATTATTCGGAGACAGACACAAAGGAGTACCTTGTGCAGCTGGAAATTCGGGAAAATCGCACCCTACTCTGTAGAGTGGAGCTTACGGTTCCCGATGAAGAAAGTGCCAAGGCTCTCTGCTTAAAATGGGAGGCCAAGCACCAAAAGGTCTATACCTACCTTTTACAGGAATTTTTAGGGGAAGAGTAGCCTTTAAGCCTGTCCTTCCTTTTTATCCTTTAAAAGCTTTTCCACACTTACCAGCTTTACACAGAGGGTGAAAAGCTCGGAGGCAATACGCAGATCCTCCAATGGTGGGTAAGTTGGCGCAATACGGATATTGCTGTCGTTGGGATCCTTCTTGTAGGGGAAGGCGGAACCTGCGGGAGTCAGCTTTACGCCGGCCTTCTTACACTTATCCACTACAGCCTTGGCACAGCCGGGAAGGGTTTCGAAGCTGATGAAATATCCACCCTTCGGCTTAGTCCATTCTCCCACGCCGGTTCCTGCAAGGTTCTTCTCGAAAATATCCTCCACCATCTCAAACTTGGGACGAAGAATATTGGCATGCTTCTGCATGTGCTTCACCATACCGTGAATATCCTGGAAGAAACGAACATGACGAAGCTGGTTCACCTTATCGTGTCCGATGGTCTGGTACTGTACCTGCTTCTTAATATCTTCCAGATTGTTCAAGCTGGTTGCCATGGAAGCAATACCGGAGCCCGGGAAGGAAATCTTGGAGGTGGAGGCGAACTTATACACCAAATCCGGATGTCCCGCTCTCTTACACTCCGCTAAAATCTCAATCAAATAATCCTGCTCATGGTCATAAAGGTGATGCATACCATAGGCATTGTCCCAGTAGATACGGAAGTCTCTGGCTGCCGGCTTCAGGCGGGCAAAACGGCGTACCGTCTCATCGGAATAGCTGTAGCCCTGAGGATTGGAATACTTCGGCACACACCAGATTCCCTTAATCGCCTCATCGGAAGCTACCAGCTCCTCCACAATGTCCATATCAGGACCATGCTCCGTCATAGGTACCGGAATCATTTTAATCCCAAAGTACTCGGTAATGGCAAAGTGACGATCATAGCCCGGAACAGGGCAAAGCCACTTTACCTCGTCCAGCTTGCACCAGGGGGTACTTCCCATAACACCGTGAGTCATGGAACGGGAAATGGAGTCATACATAACATTCAAAGAAGAGTTTCCGAAAATGAGGATATGATCCGGATGATTTTCCATCATATCGGAAAGAAGCTCCTTGGCCTCTGCGATACCATCCAATACACCGTAATTTCGAACATCTACACCTTCGCTGGAATACATATCCGCATTGCTGTCCAGAGCATCCATCATGTCATTGCTCAAATCCAGCTGCTCTCTACAGGGCTTTCCTCTACTCATATCCAGATTCATATCCATGGTCTGGTAGCGCCTGTACTCGTCCTTTAATTCCGCTCTTAAGGCTTCCAACTCCTCTACGGATAATTCCTCATATCTTGCCATATTTGCACCTCTTTCTCCTACTTGCTTTCCCGTTTTTTTCTTCGCCATCTGCTACTCTCCTTTGGGCATAAGTATACGAGAAAAAAGTATACTCTCCTTTTCCTGTCCTCGCAAGAAATTTTCCATGTCTACGGCTTTGATTTCCACATGTACAGTTTCAATTTCCATTCTACTGTTTCAAATCCAATAGCCAGTCTCTTGCATTCAGAATCTTTATACCATCTATATCCATTGGAGGGTCATCGTCCAATGTAAGGATTACCTTGGGATAGTCGTCCTGAAGCATTCGCAGCGGTCTTAATTCTCTATTCAAGGTAGCTTCTTCTCTTACCGTCAAAGCCACCTGATAATAATGATTGCCGTCCTGATTCTGTGCGACAAAATCCACTTCAAAGCTATCTACCTTTCCCACATACACATCATAGGATCTGCGAAGCAGTTCCAAATAAATGATATTTTCCAATATATGGCCTGCATCCATGGCTTGTTTGCCCAGAAGCATATATCGAAGACCAATATCTACCACATAGTATTTATCCAAGGTCTTAAGGTACTGTTTCCCTTTGATATCAAAGCGTTTAGCCTGATAAATGACGTAAGATTCCTTCAAAGCCGCAAGATATTTTTCTATCGTTTTAGAATCAATCTTTCGACCGTCGGAAGTCATGGTATCCGCTATTTTCTTGGTGGAGAAGGGATTCCCGATATTGTCAAAAATAAACTTCAAAACACTTTGAAGCATCATGGAATCCGTCACCTGTTTCCGATTCATGATATCTTTAATTACTATCGTATTGTAGATACTTTCCAAGTAATCTCTGATGATATTGGGTTCGGAATCCAATGCTAAAGCATAGGGAAAGGAACTGCTTAACAAGTAATCGGTATATTTTCTTGCTCTGTCTTCATAGCCCCCCTTTGCCAGACAATATTCCTTAAAAGACAGAGGAAGCATCTCAATCTGGATATATCTTCCGGAAATCAGGGTAGCTATCTCACTGGAAAGCATATAGGCATTGGAGCCGGTCACATACAAATC
>CAUSUG010000065.1:0-9444 GCA_963534765.1 uncultured Oribacterium sp. | reverse complement strand
CTTTTCATATTTTTATATTCTAGCATGATGATAAAATACTGTCTATTTTTTATATTTTTCACCATGAAAAGAAGTGTTTATTATCTATTTTCTCATATACTATTCTTGAATTTATGCTTCTTAGAAGAGATACTCCACCATTAATCTCCCTTTTATGCTATGATAGTCTTCGTTTATCAGGGTAGCATTTCCCTCCCAAAAGAAAGGAGCAGTCATGGATATCCCCAAAGATCCTTTTATCTTACTTAGTTTCATCAATCTGAAATTAAGGGATGAATACAATAGTTTAGAAGATTTGTGCTTGGATTTACAGCTGAATAAAGAAGAGCTTTGCCAAAAATTACAGGCGGCAGGCTTTGAATATCAAGAAAGTCAAAAGCAATTTCGTTAAGATAGCCTAAGGAGGTTTTATGCGTTGTTTAGTACAAAGAGTAAAAGAAGCCAACGTTTCCGTTTCGGGAAATGTCATCGGAGCCATTGAGAAGGGCTATCTGATTCTTCTTGGGGTAAGCCAGACCGATACGGAGGAAGTGGCGGATAAGATGCTGAAAAAGGTTTTGGATGCCCGTCTTTTTGAGGATGAAAATGGAAAAACCAATCTTTCCATTCGGGATGTTTCCGGCTCTCTTTTGGTGGTGAGCCAGTTTACCCTCTATGCGGATACTCGTCGGGGAAACCGCCCCAGCTTTATCAATGCAGGGGCCCCGGACCATGCCAATGCCTTATATGAGTATTTTTGTAAAAAGGCGGAAGAGCAGGGAATGCCTCTTGCCCATGGACAGTTCGGCGCAGATATGCAGGTTGCTTTAATCAACGACGGTCCCTTTACCATTATGTATGATAGTGAGGCTTAATAGCCGAAAAGGAGTTCCTTATGATTACTTTGCAAAAAGAGGATAATTGGGATTTCTCCAAAGAAATTCTTGACGACTTGCTTCGACAAGGTTTCACAGGAGAAGAGCTTGAGAAACAATTTTATGCCATTAAAAATGAAATTCCAAATTGCATAAAAGCTATGCTTCATGAAGCACAGCTGGTGGCTGAAGGTAAAGCGGAATTTCAAAGCTATGAGGATGTATTTGAATAAGCTAAAAAGCAGCCGGAGAGAATTCTGCTTCCCTCCAGCTGCCTTTTCATTTTCATGTTTAAGTTTCGTTTTTCAATCTCTTTTTCGACCGGGCTTTAAACAATTTTAAACCCCTTTTGCAAAGCCCCAATCCTTACTCTGCCGCCTTGATTCCCTCTGCTACGGAAACTCTTGCGCGAAGAGAGGTGCTGTAGGTCACCACCACGGGCTTTCCAACATTTTCCGTAGCGGTCTTGTTCACCTCCGCGTTACCGTCTGTGGTGAAACGGAAGCTGTGGCTGTCATCGCACTTTAAGGTAACAATGTTCCCGTCTACCTTCTCGATGGTTCCCTTAATCTGAAGGTTGTTGGCCTCTTCCTCTTCCAGCGCATCCTCGGTAATGGTATAGAAAGCCAATGGATTGTTCTTCACATCTCCCAGGTAGTAAATGCTGATTTCCTTGCCAACGCCCAAGCCTTCCTTGGTAAGATCAAGCTCAAATGCCGGTCTTTGGAAAACGAAGGTGTCGCCGTACTTCTTTCCTTCTGTATCCTCTCCCTGGGTAGCCGCCTCACGGAAGTCGGGAATTTCCTTTACGGTAATGCTCTTGTCATCCACCGCGGTGATTTCACCGTAGAGATTGGACTCGTCATTGAAGTCCTCTGTGGTAAACTCGTAAGGAACGGATACGGTTACCGTTTTAATCGTCATGCCGTCCTGAGGCTCTGTGCCCTCATAGCCGATTTCCACCTCGTCTCCTGCCATCAGGTCCCAAGTAGAATCCAGTTTCGCGCCCTTACTGTCAAAGGTGTAAACCTTTCCTTCTCCGGTTTCTACCGTTAACTTTCCTTCTTCAATTTTCTGTATCTTGGCACTAAGACTATTCTCCGATAATGCTTCAGAGCTGGGCTCCTCTGCTGCCGCCTTTGATTCCTGGCTTGCCTTCTTTCCACAGCCTGCTGCAAAAATCATAAGTCCTGCCATGGTAATCAAAATCGCTTTTTTCATAGTTGTCCTCCTACTGTATTTCCGCTTCTTTACGGTCAAATGCAGAAATGTCTACTGTTCCGATTCAAGGAACATTTTCATACTAACAGATAGATGGGAATATAGTATTGCCTTTTTCTGTCTTATTTCTTAAAGAATACGAAGAAAATGCAGGGAATTCCACATCTTTTTCATGATTTTTTCTAAAGCTTATCTCTTCTCTTCCTGACGTGCAGTGCAGAGTTATCCCTCTTTGGTGACAATGGTTTTAGAAACCGTACAATTCTCTTCCTGACGTGCAGGGCGGCTATCCCGCTTCTCCTTGACGGAGGAAGACGATTATCGGATTTTCTTCCCTACGCATAAGACTATTCTTCTCTCTCGTAGAAAATCATGTCCTTAATTTCAGTGGGCAAATACTGCTGTTCCACATAGTGTCCCGGATAATCGTGGGGATATTTATAGCCTATGCCCCGTCCCAGCTGCTCGTGCCCTGCGTAGTGGGCATCTCTTAAATAAGAAGGAATGGGCAAATTCCCCTTTTCCCGAACCACTTCGTTAGCGGACATAATGGCCTTTACACAGGCATTGGACTTTTTGGCAGAAGCCACATAGGTACAGGCTTGGGACAAAATGATTTGGGCCTCCGGCATGCCGATTCTCTCCACCGCAAGGCTGGCGCTGGTAGCCAAAACCAAGGCTTGGGGATCCGCATTTCCCACATCTTCCGATGCGCAAATCATGATTCGTCTGGCAATAAAGCGGATATCCTCTCCGGATTGCAACATTTTCGAAAGATAATATACCGCCGCCTGAGGGTCCGAGCCTCGCATGGATTTGATAAAGGCGGAAATGGTGTCATAATGCTCCGACTCCCCGTCATAGCGAAGAAGCTTCTCCTGCATACATTCCGCCACCACCTCCTTAGTGATGCGGATTTCCCCGGTCGCAGAAGGATTGGTACTAAGAATGGCAAGCTCTAAAGCATTTAAGGCCACTCTGGCATCTCCGAAGGCATGCTCTGCCAAAAAGGTACAAGCCTCTTCCTCCAGCACCGCATTATAATTTCCCATACCTCGAGTCTTATCCTGCACCGCGGTTTGTAATAGCTTTACAATATCTTCTTTCTTAAGGGAGTGTAATTCAAAAAGCTGGGAACGGGAAAGCAGGGCGGTATTCACCTCAAAGTAGGGGTTCTCCGTAGTCGCCCCGATCAAAATGATGGTACCCTCCTCCACATGGGGCAGAAGATAATCCTGCTGGGCCTTATTAAAGCGATGAATCTCATCCACAAACAAAATGGTTTTCCTGCCGTAGCCCCCCATATTTTCCTTGGCTCTTGCCACCGCATCTTCCATATCCTTCTTTCCGGCGGTGGTGGCGTTGATGGAGATAAAATCCGCCTTGCTGCTGTTGGCAATCACCTTCGCCAAAGAAGTCTTTCCCGTTCCGGGAGGTCCGAAAAAAAGAAGAGAATGCAGCTGGTCTGAGCGAATCAGACGGGATAAAAGCTTATCCTTTCCTAAAATATGCTCCTGCCCCACCACTTCTTCCAAGCTTCTTGGCCGCATTCTGGCGGCTAAGGGCGCCATCTTCTCTTTATTTTTCTCTGCCTGGTAGCTAAAGATATCCATGCTTTTCCTTTCTTATTGAAATGCAATACTGTTGAAATAAACTGCTTTGCAAAGCAAAGTGATTGATTACTATACTGCTATAATTTGTACTTCCAGGCTTTATTGTAGCTTGCTCCCCTTGCTTCCACAAGCTTATCCTTCGAAGCTGATTTGTTGCGGGTTGAGTGTCCTTGTGTAGTTAATCTCCCCCTTAATCTGAAGATTCGTCTATAGAATCACCCCAAAGCTCCTACTTTTGATTTGACATCAACATTTTGGAAGACTAAAATGTCCATATATCAACATTTTGGAAGGATAAAATGTCCATCCATCAACATTTTAGAAAGTAAAAATATCCATCTATCAACATTTTAGAATAAAAGTATATCTATCCGACAATATATTGGGAAGATTTCAAGCTTTTTATAGAACAGCCATAGATTTCCCTCACGAAATTTCATTCCAAAATGTGGCTATATATGCAAAAGAGGAGAAAAGAATGTTAAAGAGAAAAGTGATGAGTCAATTGTGGAATTGGAAAAAACAGGAAAAGAAAAAATCTTTATTGGTTCTTGGGGCAAGACAGGTGGGAAAGACCTATGCCGTTCAAGCATTTGGGAAATCCGCATATAAAGAGATGCTGTATATTAATTTCAAAGAAAGCAACTCCGATCGCTCTATTTTCACCGGAGATTTAACTGTTGCTTCCATGATTACCGCCATGCGCTTTCGCTATCCCAACTTACAATTTATCCCGGGAGAAATCCTCATTTTCTTAGACGAAATTCAGGAGTGTCCGGAAGCTATCACTTCTTTAAAGTTCTGGACCTTGGATGGGCAGTTCGATATTATCGCCTCCGGTTCCCTCCTTGGCATAGATTACCAAAGAGCCTCTTCCTATCCGGTAGGATATGTAGAGTATTTGCGAATGTTCGGCTTAGACTTTGAAGAGTTTCTATGGGCAAAGGGTATTCAGGAAGATCTGATTTCTGATTTAAAAACTCTCTTTATAAGGAAGACACCGGTAGCCGATGCTATTCATAATACCATGATGTCCTATTTACGAGAATATCTCGCCCTGGGAGGAATGCCCGAAGTCTTGGCAAACTTTATGGAACATCAGGATTTTCGAATCGCAGATCAAATACAAAAAGAGCTTTTGATGGGCTATCGTTATGATATTGCCCACTACGCTCGGTCTGATGAAAAAGTCAAAGCGGAAAAATGCTTTTTATCTTTAGGAAAGCAGCTTCTGGACAAAGAAAATCATAAATTTCAATACAAGGAAGTGGAAAAAGGAGGAAGGGCACAGAAATTTTATTCCAGCATTGACTGGCTCTTTTCGGCAGATATGGTCTCCCTTTCTAAATTAGTGACAGACGTGCAGTACGATCTCTCCGACTATGCCAGAGAGGATTTTTTTAGAGCCTACACTACTGATTTATCTTTGCTGATTGCCATGAAAGATTTCGGTTTGAAGCAGCATATTATCGAAAATACCCTCCTGGCCAATACAAAAGGAGGCTTATATGAATGCCTAATAGCGGATATGCTCATCAAAAAAGAACTCCCCCTTTATTTTTACAAAAACGAAAGTAGTAAAAAAGAAATTGACTTTTTAACACAAAAAGATGGAGAAATATGGGCTATCGAGGTCAAAAGCGGACAGAGTAGAGCAAATTCTTTAAACTGGCTGATAAATCAGAAGCATGTTTCCAAAGCTTATAAATTTCATGACGGAAACATTGGCGAAAAAGGAGGCGTTCTGTCTATGCCCCTTTATATGGCGATATTTTTATAAGAAGGGAAGGAAAATGTATGTGGTGGGAAGAATGTAAAAGTATAGAAGCAAAGATTATTGCCATGCGAAGGGACTTGCATAGAATACCGGAGCTTGGCTTTCATTTGCCAAAAACGCGAGAGTATGTTACTCATCAATTAGATGAAATCGGCATTCCTTACCGGCTTTCTGAAAAGGACAGTAGTATTATCGCTACTTTAAAGGGAAAGCATCCCGGAAAAATTCTGGCTCTTCGGGCAGACATGGATGCCCTGCCCATAACAGAAGATACTCAGCTCCCCTTTTGTTCCGAGCATAAGGGGTGTATGCACGCCTGCGGTCACGATGCCCATACCGCCATGTTGCTGGGCGCCATTCGGGTTCTCTATCCTCATCAGGAGGAACTGAGGGGAGAAATTCGTTTTCTTTTTCAAACTGCCGAAGAACAGGCAAAGGGGGCTGCTGTTTTACTGGAAAGCGACGCTTTAGAAGGGGCTGATGCCATTTTCGGCATGCATATCGGAAGCATCTTAGGCAAGGATATTCCCAGTGGTACCATGGTCTGTGTCCCCGGTCCGGTAATGGCGTCCTATGATCGTTTTATTCTGGAGGTGCAGGGTGTGGGTTGCCACGCTTCTACCCCGGAGAAAGGCATTGACCCCATCAACATTGCCGCCCATATTGTATTGGCTTTACAAGCGATTCCCTCCAGAGAAATTGCCGGGACGGACCCTGCTATTCTTACCATCGGTTTAATTCAGGGTGGAGAGCTCTATAATGCGATTCCCTCCACTGTACGGATTGAAGGCACCACCCGGGCTTTTCAGGAAGATGTGCGGCAAAGACTGGCAAAGCGTATCCAGGAAGTTTCAGAAAATACTGCCAAGGCCTTTGGAGGAAGCGTAAGCTTCACCATGGACTTCGGGGCGCCTCCCGTTACCAATGATCCGGAACTTACTGCATTTGCCCAAGACTGTCTCAAAGAAGTTTTTCAAGATAAGCTCCTGCCCCACCGAGATAAGCCCAGTATGATTGGAGAGGACTTTGCCCTATACCAGCAGAGAGTTCCGGGATGCTTTTTGTTTTTAAGCTCCTCCAATCCGGAAAAGGGCGCCGATTACCCCCACCACCACGCCAAGTTTACCGTCGATGAGGATGTGCTTTGGAAGGGAAGTGCCGCTTTTGTGGCTCTGGCGGAAGGTTTTCTAAAATAAAAATGCAAAAAGCGACTTCCTTGGGAAAAATCCCTTGGAAATCGCTTTCTTTAATCATAAGCGGCATTACGCGTAACTCTTATGATAAATGATTTACATGTATCTTTTCAAAAAGGTATTGCTTTATCGCCAAGTAATAGGCTTAGTTCTATCCGGAATAATCTCAATCCAGTATCCATCCGGATCTTCGATAAAATAAATTCCCATGCCGTGATTCTCAAAACAAATGCATCCCATCTTTTCATGCCGGTCATGGGCCGCACCGATATCCACAGTCCTAAGAGCCAAATGGAACTCCTGCTCTCCCAAATCATAGGCTTCTGTTCTATTCTTCAGATAGGTTAACTCCAAACGAAAATCCGTAGAATCATCTCCCAGATACACGATGATAAAATCATCCTGCTCATTTCTGCTTAATTCATGTAAGTCCAGCGCTTCCGCATAAAAGCGCAAACTTCTCTGCAGATCCAGTACATTAAAATTAAAATGATTAAATGAAAAATCGCTCATTGCTTCCCCTTTTCCGTTGTCCTTCAACTATTCTTTCTGTCCCATCCCTGCAAGTATTTCCTTAGGATAACAGAGAAAAACTACGGTGACAAGGAATTCCCCAAAGAATAAAGAGAATTTTAGAAACAAATAGGAGAAACTAACGGGGGTATCAAAGGGACTATCACTATCACCATTACTAGCGCTATCGAATCAATAGGTCCGAAGCGGGGCACGCTCTCGCTAACTTCGCCTCATAGGGGTTCTAAGCTTTCAAAGAACAAAAGCTAAGAACCCATGGGCTCAGATTACCCCTGCTTCGGACCTATTGATTCGATACGCTGTTTCATTCTATTTTTCTTAGTCCCTTTGAGACTTTCTTTTTCGTTAAGCCTTCTTTAGGAAGATATGCTCCAAAAATCTCAGGCAGGCATAGATGGTAAAGCCTGCGGCAATAATGGTTTCCAGTAAAACCACCGGCTGCATGAAGGCAAGGCTCATTCCCATTTTCCCTAAAACCATCACGCTTTGCTTTGTAGCAATAGCGGAAATAACGAAGGGGAAGGTGAAGGCTGCATAGCTTGGGTAGAAGGGGAGCTTCAGGAAGGAAATGCTCTTTACCAGGGCAAAAAGGTAAATCACCGAGGTTGCTGCCAGTAAGAAGAGTACAAATCCCTGATTCTTCTCCGCAAATGCCTGATTATAGCCGGCAGTGCAAAGAGCCATAGGCGCTGCATAGATCATCATTAAAGGCTTTGCAGGTTCCGGTACCGGCATTTTCAGATAACGTTTCGAAACCACCACCAAAAGAATCAGCAGGGCGATAAAGCCGAAGTAAAAGATTCCCTGTCCCAAAGCCTGCATTTTATAAGCAGGAGAAGTAAGGGATGCCACTACGATTCCCACATAAACGATGTACCATACTGTATGGACATTTTTCTCCTCAAAGTGTAAAACGTAGGTCTTGGTGAAATAGAGGAGTAAAAGAATCTGTAGCAGAATGGCTACACACCATAAGGGAAAGGCAATGCCCGGAACAAAGGGCTTTGCATACACGGAAAACAGCATTAAAGCCATGGGGAAGGTGGCGGTAACACCGGCGCCAATGGGATTGCTGAATTCTTCTTTGAGTACTTGCGGAAAGAAAATCGCCTTACACAGAAGAAGAAGGAGCAGTACAAAGGCTACTCCTCCAAAAATCAGGCGAATCCCCTCACCGTAGGACTGTAATAAATTTCCCAAAGCCGCCATTCCCAAAATCACACCGGAAATAGCCAAGGGCACTCTTTTGATTTTTTCCATACTTCCTCCTTATACCACTTCTTTTACAGGTGGAAGGTAAGGTGCTTCCAGCCCCTTAATAGGCTCAGAATCAACATTTTCAACGCCTAACTCTCTGCAAAGAATCTCTGCAACCTTTCCGGCGCAAAGTCCTGTGAAAGCAATACACTGCTTCTTATGCTCTCCCCCTGCCATATCAAAGCCTCTGGTAAGAACACGGCAGCAAGCGGCATGCTTAGCGTTGGAGTCTCTGAACCAATCGTGTAATTCCTTGGACAATGCCATTAAAGCATTTACCTTTGGATCCTTAGGACCGTCCGGTGTTGTTCTACCGAAGAACATACCAAGGGCAAGGATTCCGCCGTTTAAAGCTCCGCACATACAGCCGGAACGACCTGCTCCGATAGACATACCGGAAGACATGGCAATAACGGACTCCGGAACATCAGCCTGGAAAGCGTCACGGATTACGGACATTACCGCCTCACAGCAGAAATATCCGCCGGCATACTGCTCCTCTGCCTTTCTCTGTACTTCCTGAGGGCTTACCTTCGTTGCATGATAAGTAACAATAGACTCCATGTTTTTTCTCCTTTTATGACGTCTTTCCAACATTGAATTCAGTAAACAGAATCTCCCTGACGAAATTTCTTTCGCTTATCGGGATAAAAAAAATTCCCCCTTCTGATAGGCTCTTTCCGGTCTATGAAAGGAAAATGTTTTACGCTCACTTCTGTTTCTCGGAAAAGTGATTTTGAGGAAAGACAATGATGAGTATTCTTCTCCGACCGCATCTATTTTATCTAAGGGAATGGTTAAAGTCTAATTTTGAATTCTTATAAAACTCTCTGTTCTATGCGTTTTTACTATAATTAAGCTTTAAGAAATATTGTATAAAATTTCTTTTCTTATGCATACAACCTTTTTCTTTTCTTTCTGACTCCTTTTGGGAAAATTCTTATATTTCCCCATAGACAGCAAAAAACCCGGCGTTTCCGTCGGGTTCTCTGCTG
>CAUSUG010000064.1:0-9520 GCA_963534765.1 uncultured Oribacterium sp. | reverse complement strand
GGACACTTTGATTTTCTTCCAACGGTCATTGTACTTGGCTTCGTCCTGTTCTCCCAGATAGCTGAAGACCTCTCCCTTTTTCAAAACCTCCGCCATATCCGGAAATACCGCTTTATTTTCCGTATATTCCGGGGGCAGGAGCTTCAAGGCGCCTACGTTTGGGGTGGTGTAGGTAATGTACTCGAAATTCTTTGCCGCAATATCCGGACGGCAGAGGAAATTAATCCATTTTTCCGCATTTTCCTTATGCTTGGCGTTCTTGGGAATTACCCAACCGTCTACCCACAGGTTGGTGCCTTCCTCCGGAATCACATATTCCACTTCCACGTCCGTGCCTTCCAGCTCTCCCTGCACATAGAGGATTTCTCCGGAGTAAATGACGCCTACCGCCGCCTCTTCTCCGATCATCTTGTCTCGGACCTGATCCACCACATAAGCCTGTACCAAGGGCTTCTGGTCAATTAAATCCTTCATGGCCTCATCCAACTCCTTGTCATCCACGGTGTTCATGGAGTGGCCTTCCTTCTTCAACGCCACCATAAAGGCATCCCGGACGGAATCCTGCATCAGGATTTCTCCCTTCAGCTTCGGATTCCAAAGATCCGCCCACTTGGTAGGATAAGGCACGCCCAGCTCATCCAGCATTCTTTTGTTATAAAGAATGCCTACGGTTCCCGTGGTATAGGGTACCATGTAGCGATTTCCCGGATCGAACTCCGCACACATTTCCATATATTCTTTTCCGATTTCCTTGATATTGGGAATGTTCTTAAAGTCGATTTCCGCCAAAAGATGGTTCTGCATCATCTTCTCAATCATGTAATCCGAGGGGCAAACCGCATCATACAGCACTCCTCCCGCCTCGATGACAGGATACATTTCCTCGTTGGTTTCAAACATATCGTAAACCACTTTGATGCCGGTTTCCTGCTGAAATTCCGTAATCACCTCCGGGTCGATATACTCTCCCCAGTTATAGACATTGACTACATTGTCCGTCTTGCTTTGACCCTCTCCCTCCGGACTCTCTGTGGACTCCACCTCCTTCGGTCCGCAGGAGGACAAAAGCAGGGCGCTGAAAAGAAGCATTAAGCCTGCTGCCAGAGGCAGAAAAAGCTTTCCCCCCTTCTTTTTGGCAGCCTTTCCTGCAAGCTTTTCTTCAGTCTCTCCCAAATTGCACCAAAGATTCTTTTCCGTGTTGTTTCTCATGCCTTTTCCTCCTTTCTTCCCATAAAGCTCGGGGCAAAATTAGCGATTAAAAGGATGATAAAGACCGTAACGAAAATCAAAGTGGAAAGGGCATACATACTGGGGTTGATTCCCTTTCTGACCTCCGCATAGACCAGGGTGGAAATGGTGTTGATGCCGGCACCTCTGGTAAAGTGGGTAATGATAAAGTCGTCCAGACTCATGGTAAATGCCAGCAAGAAGCCGGATAAAACTCCCGGCATAATATCCGGAAGCACCACCTTGAAAAAAGCATAGAGGGGCTTTGCTCCAAGATCCAATGCCGCCTCATAGCTCACCTCCGAGCTCTGCCGAAGCTTGGGCAAAACGGACAAAAGCACGTAGGGCAGATTAAAGGTAATATGGGAAATCAAAATGGTCTGAAAGCCCAGGCTGATTTTGAAGGCAATAAAGCAAAGCATCAAAGAGATACCGGTTACGATATCCGCATTCAGCATAGGCACATTGCTGACACCGATAATCAGACTTCTGGGAAGCACCTTCATTTTCCGAAGAGCCACCGCCGCCATGGTACCGAGAATCGTAGCAATAAAGGCGGACAAAAAGGCAATCACAAGGGTGTTTTGCAAAGCCTGCATAATATCCTCGTTTTGAAACATCTCCACATACCAGCGAAGGCTGAATCCTGTAAAATGGGCTCTGCTCTTTCCCGCATTAAAGGACAGGGCGGTAAGCATGAAGATGGGCGCATAGAGAAAAAGCACCACCAAACCCAGATAGGCATTTTCCAAAATACGAACAGATTTCTTTTCCATTAGAAAATCGCCCCCTCTCCGTTGTCATAGCGGGACAGTATGGCCATGGATGCGATGATGAAGACCATTAAGATCATGGACAGTCCCGAACCCACATTCCAGTTGGAATTCACCGTAAATTCCTGCTCGATGACATTTCCGATGAGGAAAATCTTGCCCCCTCCGAGAATGTTGGAAATGGCAAAGGTGGTCAGCGCCGGCACGAAAACCATGGTCACACCGGACACAATGCCGGGAATGGACAGGGGCAGAATCACCCGAAAGAGGGTGGTGAAAAAGCTGGCCCCAAGGTCGTAGGCGGCATTGATGGTATTGTCATCAATTTTGCTTAAAGTATTGTAAATGGGCAAAATCATAAAGGGCAGGAAGTCGTAAACCATACCCAAAATAATGGCATAGGGGGTGTTGATTAGGCTCTGAGTAGGTAAATGCAGAGCTATCAAAATCTCATTCAGCACGCCCTTTCGCTCCAAAAGAGTCTGCCATGCCAGAATTCTAAGCAAAGAGTTCATCCACATGGGCAGAATAAAGATAAAGGCCACAAAGGAACCCTTTCCCACCTTTTTGTTCCGAAGCACCATGGCTAAGGGGAAGGCCAAAAGAAAGCATAAAAGGGTACTGCAAAGGGAGAGAAGAACCGCCAGATACAGGGGCTTGTAGTTCTCCCACAAAAAAATTTTTGTTAAGTTATCTAAAGTAAATGCACCGGTCTTGTCTGTAAAGGCATAGTACCAAACCAAAAGTAGGGGTATCACAATAAATCCACCCATCCAAATCAGATAGGGGGC
Organism: uncultured Oribacterium sp.; assembly: GCA_963534765.1. Classification (GTDB taxonomy): domain Bacteria; phylum Bacillota; class Clostridia; order Lachnospirales; family Lachnospiraceae; genus Oribacterium. The sequence goes on along the minus strand of CAUSUG010000064.1, from coordinate 6,729 downwards.
GGCCAGAAGCCTGGTTCCTTTATTCTTCAATGCCCAATGCCTCCTCGTCTTCAGACTCGGGCTTATTCATAATTTGAATATTGGAGGGGCGCACATAAATCCCCACCTTTTTCCCCGGCTCATGCATTTCCGTGGAGTGTACCAGCCACTCGAAGCCATCCTCCGTGGTACATTCCATCTCGTATATTTCTCCCTTGAAAATGATGTGGGTCATGGTTCCCTTCAGAATCGCACGATCGTCTCCCTCTTCCAGGATTTCCACGTCCTCCGGACGAATCACCACATCCACAGGGGTATTTTTTCCAAATCCCTCATCTATACAAGGGAAGTTGGCACCAAAAATACGCACCAAACGGTCCTCCAGCATGATGCCGGGGACGATGTTGGAGTCTCCGATAAAGTCAGCTACAAATGCATTTTCCGGTTCGTTATAGATTTGTTCCGGGCTTCCTGCCTGTTGAATATAACCCTGATTCATTACCACCACATAATCCGACATGGTCAAGGCCTCTTCCTGATCATGGGTGACATATATAAAGGTAATGCCCAATTCATTTTTCAAACGGATAAGCTCATATTGCATCTCCTGCCTAAGCTTTAAGTCTAAAGCCCCCAGGGGTTCGTCCAATAAAAGTACTCTGGGTTCATTCACTATGGCTCTGGCAATGGCGATTCTCTGTTGCTGTCCTCCCGATAGGGAATTGACAGATCGTTTTTCATACCCTTGCAGATTCACCAGCTTTAAGGCGTATTGAATCTTCTCTCGAATATAGCTTTCCGACATCTTCTTAATCCGAAGACCGAAGGCAATATTCTCTGCAATATTCATGTGGGGAAACAGGGCGTACTTCTGGAATACCGTATTCAGCTGCCGCTTGTTGGCCGGCAATCCGGTGATATCCTGTCCGTCAAATAAAACCTGCCCCTTGTCCGGCTGGGTAAAGCCTCCGATAATCCGTAATGTGGTGGTCTTTCCACATCCGGAGGGTCCCAGCAGGGTAACAAAGCTGTTCTCCCGAATCGATAAATTCAGATCATCTAAGATCAGCTCTCCGTCAAATGTCTTGGTAATTCCTTTTAAATCAATCAGCGTTTTTTCCAACTCATAAAAACCCCCTTCTTAGTATTTTGCCCTTTTCTTTTTTCCAAAAAAAAAGCAACGTGTCCATTGTATCAAAAATGAACGCAAATACAAGAAATTTACGAAGGAAATTTCGTTAGACTTTAAAATGGGATTTTAGAAGCTTTATGAGCTTTATAAACTTGAGAAGTCTTAGGAGTTTAAGTCCTTTTAGGACTCGGACTCCATTTCATACAAGGTTACATAACCGCTCTTTGGCTTTGCCGGCTTTTTCTCTGCCCCGGAAGCCCCCGAAGGAGTTTCCGAAGAAGCGTCCGATAGTGCCTCCGAAGAAAACAGCGGGGCGGTTTCCTGTCCTCTATAGTTGTCCTCCGGCATCAAAAGCTTAGCGGTAGCCTCTCCCTCCTGCTTCCAGGGAGCCTGCTCCGCCATTCTTCTCTTTTCTTCCTGCTTTTCTTCAGAACGCTTCCGAAGAAATTCCATATCGATTTTTCCCTGTAGGGAGAAGCCTTTTTTCTTTTGTTCCTCTCGCTTCCTTCTCAGGATTTGAATGTTCTTCTTCTGGCGACTTCCGCTTAAGTACAGGAAGACTCCGGGAATCCGAAAGAGTATGAAAAGAAGAATGCTGCAAAAAAGAAAGACAAAGCCCAGTATAAAAAACAGGCCGGAATATTGATCCACCGCTAACCATTTCATCCCTTATCTTCCTCCTGTGAAAAGACATTCTGAACGGCAATCTTCGCATCCATCAAGGTCTCCTCCAACGTTTTCTTCTTCTCCTCCGTAAGTTCACTGTTCACACTGATTTTCGGAAGCAGCATCTCTATACGAAGTAAAGCATCCTCCATAGCGGAACGAGTCACCTGATCCGCCCGCATCTTTCCGGCATACTGCTCGATACTTTCCGCCATAAACTCCAGAAGCTCCAGACGAACCATTTCTCCCTCTTCTTCCTTTACCGCAACCTCCTGGAAGAGAGTCTGGAAATCTTCAAAAAGGGTTTTGTACATGCCCTGATCGCTGGCCTCCACGATATTGGTGGCAATATCCCGATAAAAGCTTCCGATTCTTTCGTACACTAAGGCAATGCTCTTCTTGGAATCCCCATCCTCCAGATATTCCAAGGCATTGGCAAACCAGGGCGCTGCACTTTTCGCCCGCTCCATCCGTCCTGCATTGTCCTCCCCTTCATAGTAATACCAGAAGGCTTTTCCCAGCTGGAAGCAAATGTCTCCATACTCCTCGGGATGCTTTAAAAGAGCCGCCCTGTTTTTCCGTATCAGCTCCTCCAAGGTTCCCGCCTCTTCCCGGCTAAAGACCTGATCCGACTTGGCAGATTGAATAAAGCCCAGATAAGCCTCCTCTCTGCCCTCCATATCCGGCATATTGGCGGCTTCCAGATAGTTCTTCTCCTTCTCCGCCCCGTCCTGTTGCACCTCCGCATTTTGCAGGAGCATGGTATAGCGCTCCTCCTTCTGGCTCTGAGAAGAGAGGAGGAAGCTGAAGCCCAGAGCAAAACAGATTCCGGACAGAAGCAGGGTGCTTAAAAAGAGACGAAATTTTCTTCTCTGCTTCTTATAATAGCGTTCATCACTTTCTTCCACGTGGGAAATGGCGTAAAGAAACTCCTCCGCATTTTGATAACGTTGCTCCGGATCCTTCTCCGTGGCGCAGAGCAAAATGTTTTCCAGACCCTGAGAAAGATTGGGGTTAATGCTTCGAATGGGCTTGATTTCATAGGGAGGAAGGGAAGGATTATGCCCGGTTAAAAGGTGATACAGGGTGGCTCCCAAGCCGTAAATGTCTGTCCTTTCATCGGTTTGTCCCAAGCCCCCGAACTGCTCCGGCGCCGCATAGCCTACGGTACCAAGACAGGCGGTATCCTCGGTTTTATCCGCCTTAAATTCTCTGGCGGTTCCGAAGTCGATGAGGGAAAGATTGCCGTCCGGCTTCAGGATAATGTTGGCAGGCTTCATATCCCGGTAAATAATCGGCGGAGTCTGGGCATGCAAATAGGACAAAACATCCAAAAGCTGTTTTGCCCATTCAATCACATAGTCCTCCGGAAGACTTCCCTGCTCCTCCAGGAGTACCCTAAGAGAGTTCCCCTCCACATAGTCCATGACAATGAGGAACACATCCTCTTCCTCAATCACGTCCACAATGGTGGGAAGGTTCGGATGGCGGAGGCGTTTCAAAAGATCCGTTTCCACAATCAAGCTTTGCTTCACCGCTTCAAAGTCCATTACGCCGGACTTTCGCACCTCTTTAACCGCCCAGGTTTTGTTGGCCTTCTCGTTGATGGCCATATAAACCGTACTCATTCCGCCATGACCGATTTCACTCAGTATTTTATATTTTCCGTCTAAAACGGAACCGATTTTCAGCATAGTTTAACTAAACTTCCTCAAAGACTAGATGGTACTGATGGCTATTGCCGTAAGGTTGTCCCGTTCCTGTCGCTCCAGATTCCAGCGCAGTAAAATCTTTAAAGCGCCCTCCAAATCCTCCAAAGACTCTCTTCTGTTCCGCTGGAGAACCTGATAGAGCTCCTCTCCCGAAACCTCATGGCGAAAGCCGTCCGAACAAAGCAGATAGGTCGCCTTTGGCTCCGGTGCACCGAAGAAGAAATCCGGATAAATCTGATCCGATGCCCCGATGCATTGCAGGAGAATGTTTCGCCGGGAATCCTTTTCCGCATCGTAGGCGGAAAGCTTTCCCAGATCCACCTCCCGTTGCACCACGGTATGATCCCTTGTAAGCTGTCGGATTCCCGCTTCCAAAGCATAGGCGCGGGAATCCCCGATATTCATAATATAATATCGCTCCTCCGTCATCAAGAGGACCGTAAGGGTGGTGCCCAGAGAGATGCCCCGTTCCCTGCCGTAGGCATGAAGATAGTGGTTGCAGCGGTTTACCAGCTCCGTCCATTCTCTCCGTATTTCCGCATCGACAAATTCTCCCAGGGAATAGTCCGGTAAATGCTCCTTTCCCCAGGCCTTAAAGGCCTCCACCACAGTTTTGCTGGCGAACTCTCCCTGTTGCAAACCGCCCATGCCATCGCAAAGAATGGCAAAAACTATATTTCCCCGCTCCGTTCTTCCCTGTTCGAAGAAATAATAGTCCTGGTTGACTTCCTTGACATTTCCCACTGAAGAAACTGCCATGGTGACAAAGTCCATCTCCACTCCTTTCCGTCTATCTTCTTCCCTTTAATCTTCTCCGCTTCAGCTCCTGTAAGAGGCTCGGGCCGTTGACCACGCAGGACAGTCCCATTAAGCCTGCCACAGTAGCGATGGCGGCATTTCTGGCAAAGTTTTTCTGAGAAATAAGACGAAGCAAAGGATTGTTGGTAATCACGAAGTCGGACACTTCCTTTCGGCTTTCATTGCCGGCTGCATCTCTGGCTACCACCAAAAGATTGTGGCGCTTTCCCTTTTCTCCGGAAATCTGTAAGGGGAAGCTGTCCTTTGCAACCGCTTCCTGTAAACTCTTGTCCCTCCAGCTTAGTTCTTCCGTTCCATCCACGGTGGCATCCACCTGCTCCAGCCACAGGTTATCCTGTACGGATAAATCCAGATCCAGGGAATCACCACGGTATACCCCCTGATTGTCCACATTGGAAAGCAGGATTCTGGGGGGTGTTCTGTCGATACCGAAACGAAGCTCCGCTCCCCTTTCGGTCTGTTCCGTGCTGGCAAGGTTTCCTGCCTTATCCTGAGAGGAAATCTGTAAATGATACAGGCCTTCCTTGTCGAAGTTATCCTTCTTAATCAGATAATCTCCCCGATACCATTTTCCGTTTCCGCCGGAACGAGTAGTCTGATACTCCGCCCCCTCGGAAAGGGCATGCTTCTCCTCATTTCTGTATAAGGTCAAAGCAGAAGACAAGACCTCATCCGCATTGATTTCCGAAATCAGAATCTCTTCTCCCTCTTTCTGATAGGTACCCTGCAGTGCCTTCGCCCTGTCGGACAGAAGATAGGTGGAACCGAAACGATTTACGGAGAACCAAAGCTCTTCCGTGGTTTCATTTCCCGCCATATCCACAATCTTTGCAAAAAGCCGGTACACATCGTCCGTATCCGGCTCCTCCGGGAAGTTTTGGAAGGAAAGATTTCCCTCTTCTCCCCCTGCGGAGCTTTGGTAAACAATGCCCTCTTTCTCCTCCTGCTTCTGCTTTGGAGACTCGTTTTCCTCCATAGACTTCTGCATAGGAAGGTTTAAGGCATCCGTTCTGGCTATGGAAATGCTTCCTCCCTGCTGAGAAGACAGCTCATGCTCTCCATGTACCTCTCCTATAAGCTTCAAAGACAAAGCATCCTGATCCAGATAGCGATCCCCATAAGAAATCTTGGGACTTACCTCTCCCTTATTGGCGGACTCGTTCAAAATGTCACTAATCGTCAGACCGGGAGCCGTTCTATCAATAACGAAATGATCCTCCGGATAAGCCTGCGCCTCATTTCCCGCCAAATCCTTCACCCGGATGTTGAACTGATAGTCTCCGTCCTCTTCATAGGAAATGCTTGCCTGATGATGAAGCTCGGAAACGCCCCGACCTTCTCCGCCGCTAAAGGAAGACAGGGCACTGCCATGTGCCTCTCTGCCGCCATCCTTCAACACGGAATAATCCACCAGATCCGAACGGAAATTTTTCTCCTCAATGGAAATCTCCGCCCTTCTTCCTTCCTTGTAATAAAACTCATGGTTCGCGGTATTGTTGTCATAGCTTACACTGAGTACAGGGGCAGTTTTATCCACGGTAAAGTCCAAAGCTGCCTGAGTACCCTCTGCATAGACCAGGTCTTCCATGGCATTTCCGGCCAAGTCCTCTCCGGTGATGGAAAGCTGATAATCTCCGTCCTTATTGAAGTAAATACGGCTTTCCCATCTGGTGCTGTCTCCGCTTCCGGAAACCTTTTGGAAGGAATCCCTTTCCACCTCCAAAAGCCTGCCGTCCTTTCCTCCCGCCGGGTCTGTAATCAAAATCTTGAAGGCATCCTCTGAGAAGTTTCTCTCCTCTACCGAAATGGTAGCCGTTCGATTTTCTTTAAAATAAAACTCATTTTCCACACGATTATTGTCGAAAGATAATGTGACTCTCGGTTTTGTAATATCAATGCTAAGACGCTCTTCCTTTACCGTTTGGTTTCCGGCATTGTCCACTGCCTTGATTTTCAGTAACACGTCATTACTGTTGTTGTCCTTAGCCAAAATCGTAAGAGCATGAGCATCATCATAGGACTTCTTTAAGTCGTTTAGCTGAGGCTCCTCCTTGGAAAAATGATAGAGAGAGCCTGCCTGGGTTTCTATACCGTCTCTGTAAACGGTATAGGTCACATCCTTTAAACCGGCATAGCTGTTTCCGGGGCTTGGCTCAGTTACGGAAATGCCTACCACCACATCCTTTTTATAGAGGCCGTTCTTCTCCTCTTCCTTAGGCAAAGTAATGTGAATTTCCGGATTCTGCTGGTCTAAAATTACCCCATCAGAGCTTAGGTAATACTGGTTTCCGGCCATATCTTTTAAGTGAACATAGGTAATAAAGGTCTCATTAGGAGAGATTTCCTTGGACCAGTAACCGTCCTTTACTTCGCTTGTAACATTCTTAAAGGCAGAACTTGCCTGCAGGTCTGCAAGACTCA
>CAUSUG010000063.1:0-9829 GCA_963534765.1 uncultured Oribacterium sp. | reverse complement strand
CTCTTCAATGGTATAATCCTGTTTTTGTAATATTTTATTGATATACAACAATAGATTATCCATCTGATGCACGATTCCCACCGGTTTTTCCTTGCTAAAGCCGACTTCGGTAAAAAAACTGTCCGCATCCACTCCCCGCACACCAATCCAAAAATAAGACCAGGGCTCCGTTAAATCCGCCTCATACCAGGCCTCTACGTGAGGATATAAAAGAAACGCATTCCCTTTGGATAAATGATAGTATTCTCCGTTAACGAATAATGTCCCTACACCGGAATAGACCACATGCAAAAGATATAAATTTCGTTTATTAGGCCCATAACGATGTCCCGGAACACAACGTTCTTTTCCGCAATACATCAGCTGTAGGTCGGAGGCCTTATTCTCAGCGTCCTGAAAATTCAAAGAACGCTGCTCCTCCCCCAAAAAACAGCCAAAGGGATCTTTTACAAAATCTACAGTTTGTCTTTCCATCTTTTATTTCCTAAGACTTGGCATCAATCTTGAAAAGGATGGAGGCAAAGTCTCCTCCCTTTCTACTTAAATCATCTCTGGAAATAGGAATTCCCACTTCCATAAGCTCACTTCCGTAAGCCAGATAATCCAAGCTCTTCTTTTCCAAATTAAAGGAAGCATGTAAAACAGGATTTTCCAACCTTTCCAAGCAGGGACTTAAATCAGCCTGTACTCTGTAAAGACGGTCCTCCTCCAAGCCCTTTAGCTTAAAACGAATCCAGGAAGCATTTACATGATTTAAGGTCTGGAAATACATAGCCAAAGCTTGATCCTTCTTAGGAGATACCACCATAAAGGCAGTTTCATTTCCCTTGAAAGGAGAACGAAGGCGATAAAAGTCTCCGTCGATCTGAATCAGCTTCCGATACTCCTTCATAAACTGAATCTGCTTCTTTACCTCTTCAATTTCCTTCTCCGGAAGAAGATTTAAATCCAGCTCATAACCGAAGGTTCCGAAGTAAGCCATATTGGCTCTGGTTTCCAATGGGGTATTTCTATAAAGCTGCTGGTTAGGTACCTGCGATACATGAGAACCGATACTGACAATGGGGTAAGCAATGGAGGTTCCGTACTGAATCTTTGCTCTCTCCGCCGCATCCGAGTCATCACTGCACCAGGTCTGGGGAGCATAATACATCAGTCCCGCATCATATCTGGCTCCGCCGCTGGCACAGGATTCAAAAAGCACATCAGGAAACTCCGTAGTCAGGCGATGATACAAATCATAGACTCCAAGAATATATCTATGCATCATCTCTCCCTGTCTTTCCGCATCCAGTGCGGCAGAATAGGGCTCGGACATATAGCGATTCATATCCCACTTAATATAGGAAATGGAGGATTCTCTAAGAATCTTTGCCATCTTTCCGTAAATATAGTCTACAACCTCTTTTCTGGAATAATCCAGTACGTGCTGGTGTCTGGCATGGCTTGGAAAACGTCCCGGAGTAGCAATCATCCAATCCGGATGAGCACGGTACAGGTCGGAATCCATGTTGACCATTTCCACTTCAAACCAAAGGCCGAACTTCAGTCCCAAAGCCTCTACCTTCTTGGACAGGCCTGCAATTCCCTGGGGAAGTTTTTCCAAGTTGGCATCCCAGTCCCCAAGGCCTCTGTAATCATCATTTCTCTTTCCAAACCAGCCGTCATCCAATACGAAAAGCTCCGCTCCCACTTCCTTTGCCTTCTTGGCAATGTGAAGAATCTTCTCCTCATTAAAGTCAAAGAAGGTAGCCTCCCAGTTATTTAAAAGAATCGGGCGTTCCTGATTCTTGTATTTACCGTGCATAAGGCGGTTTTTAAAGAAACGGTGATAAACCTGACTTAAACCGTTCAAGCCATCCTCGGAATAGGCCATCACCACCTCCGGGCTTTGGAAGGACTCACCCTCGGAGAGGCAATAGGAGAAGTTCTGTGGATTAATTCCCAGCATTACTCTGGTCATATCAAAGGTGGATACCTCTACTTGAGAAAGGAAGTTTCCGCTGTAAACCAGATTAAAGCCGTAAACCTTTCCCTGATCCTCATTGGCATCCGGACGAAGCAGGGCAATAAAGGGGTTATGCTCCGCACCGGAACAGGTACCGTTTAAGCTTTGAATGCTTTGGATACCCATTTCCAATTTTCTGGTTTTTACATAGCGCTCTCTTCCCCAGGCACCTGCCAAATGAAGCATGGTAAAATCTTTATCCAAGAATTCCACACTCATACTGAGGGCCGCCTCTAAGTGGATTTTTTCCGCTCCCATTTGGGTAAAGCAAACATTTCGGCAAAGCACCGGATAGTCTCTATAAAGGGTATATTCCAAACGAAGCTCTGTCTCACTGACAGCATCTACCAGGAAAATATCCAAGGTCAAAGCTTCATCTTCCGCCTCCACATAGGACATAGGTAGGGGCAGGTAGCTTGGCTTTCCCTTCTTGATTTCATAGCCCCGATAGCGGAAGTCGGATACCCTGCTGCCGTTTTCCTGCAAAATGGAAAAGGCAGGACTGCGATAGTCTCCTGTTCCATAGGAAGGATATTCCTGGGTGGCATATTGCATGGAAAGTGAGCCCGGTTCCGGGATACATACGCTCATCTGAGAACGCTGAGCCTCTTCATGCAGGGAAGAAAAGCCTTCTCTGTCATGGATTCGCTTGCCATAATACAGATGCTCCAGCTGCTCATTTTCCATTACCCGCATAAGGTAGGAAATCTTCTCGTTATATAAATGAAAAACTCTTTCTTTTTCGTGAAAAACAATATCAAAAGCCATTCTACTCCTCCAATCCTAGAGCTTACCGCCACTGGTGGCAATTCCTTCAATGAATTGCTTCTGGAACAAAATATATAAAACGATCATTGGAACACAGGCAATCAGGGATGCCGCCATCAGTTCCGGGAATTTCACCACGTATTGTCCCTGCATCTTTGCCAAAGCAGAGGACAAAACCAACATATCCTTATCCGTATTTACAATCATGGGCCACATCAAATCCTTATAGGCAAAGAGGGCTGTAAAAATTCCCAGTGCCACCATGGAAGAACGCATCAAAGGCATCATAACGAAAAGGAAGGTTTGTCCGATATTACAGCCATCCAGTCTGGCAGCCTCCTCCAAATCCTTGGGAAGTCCCATAAAGCCCTGTCTTAAAAGAAAGGTTCCAAAGGCGGTAACCAGTCCCGGGAAAACCAAAGCAAAAATCGTATTTAACATTCTCATCCTGGAAACCATTAGATACTGAGGAATCAAAAAGACCTGATTAGGCACCATCATTTGGAATAAAACCAGGGAAAATGCCAGGTCTCTTCCCGGAAAACGGAGTCTGGCAAAGGCATAACCCGCCATGGTTGCCGTTACCACCGCACAAAGCACTCTAAAGAAAATCAAAAGCAGGGTATTTCTATAGAGCAGAAGGAAATCCATGTTGGCAAAAACCGCCTTAAAGGCATCTGTTCGCCAAACCTTCGGGAAGATAATAAATGGATCCACGGATGTTGCCTCTGTAATACTCTTAAAGGCTGTCAGAACCATCCAGAGGAAGGGAATCAACATGGTAATGGAAATCAAAACCAAGGATAAGTGAATAATAAAACTGCTGATTTTTCTATTTCTCTCTAAACTTTCCATAGCTACTCCTTTCTTAGTTATAGTAAACCCATTTCTTCTGCCCGATCATCTGTAACACAGTAACCAGTAAGGTCAGAAGAAGGAGTACCACCACAATGGTTGAACCATAACCGATGTTTTTATTTACAAAGGAATACTTATAGAAAAGATAGACCAAAGACTGGGTTTTTCCCAGTGCCGGGTTGGTGTTATCAATTACCATATAAATCAAGTCAAATACCTGTAAGCTGGCAATGACTCTGGTTACCAAAACGAAGAAAATTGTGGGAGAAAGCAAGGGCAAAGTAATATTAAAGAAGCTGGAAATACCGGTTGCTCCGTCAATCTCCGCCGCCTCGTAAAAATCTCCGGGAATTTCCTGTAATCCCGCCAGGAAAAGTACCATGTTGTAGCCCAGGATAGACCAGATACCAATTACCGCAATGCTATAAATCGCAATGCTTGGACTACTTACCCAGTTAATTTTCGCATGGAAAATATGGTTTAACAAACCGAAGTCGGAATTGTATAACCAACGCCAAACCATGGCAATAGCAGCAGGAGCCGCCACCATAGGCAGGAAGATAATGGTTCTATATACCGATCTTCCCTTGATTTTCTTATTTAACAATACTGCCAAAACCAGGGAAATAGCTATGGAGAAGGGGACTTCCACAATCGCATAACGCACCGTATTGATCAGGGCCTGCCAGATTTCCTTATCCGCAAAAACCTTCTGATAATTTTGCAAGCCAACAAAAATGTTTCCTTTACCAAAGTCTCCCGTCTTAAAGAAGCTTTGATAAATGGTATTGATAATCGGTATAATATTTAAAACCACCAAACCGATTATTGTTTGCAGGATAAATAACCAGCCCCAAATAAATTCGTTTTTCTCTCTACTGGTAAACGAAAAGCCTTTCTTTTTCTCTTCCGCCATAGCTACTCCTTTTCTACTAAATACCGGACTTTAATCTTTTTTTGCAAGTTTTTATTTCCTTGCCTTATTTAGCGTTTTGAAAGCTTTCAAAAGCGCCGTGGTTAATGCCGTTAAAAATGCTGTCGTAAATGCTATTAAGAATGCTTTTTGAAATGTTTTGATAAACACTGTTTTAAATGCTGTTTCGCTCATTTTTATATATTTACTTCGCATGCTCTTCCGCAAGCTTCTCATTCATCTGTGCCGCCATCTTTTTACAAGCTTCCTCCATCGTCAGCTCTCCGGTATATACCTTAGTAACCAACTCTGTATTGGCATCCTCCCAGGTTACTGTGCTTCTGGAGAAGGGAAGAATCTCCATATCTTCCATCATATTGAGATAGGCCTGTAAATTAAAAGGTGCACTCTTTGCCCATTCCTGAGAAGTACCCTTGTAAGCGGACATGGTAATACCAAGCTCTGCCTGCTTTCTCTGTGCCTTTTCGGATCCCATGTATTCAATCAGCTTCCAAGCCTCTTCCTTATGCTTTGTATTAGCTGCCGCAGCCCATCCTAAACCATTGTAGATAGACACTCTTCTCCCGGTCACCTTATCCTTTGGTAGCTCTACGCAATCCGCATTGGCTAAGCTAAAGTCATTCTTCTTATGTGCCGCAATCATCCAGGAACCCTGGGTAATCATTGCCACCTTACCGGACTGGAACAAAACATCTTCGGAATTTTCAGACATAGTCTCTGCAGAAGGAATCAAATCCTCCTTAATCCAGGTCTCCAAAATCTGCATAGCTTCAATGCTCTTCGGATCGTCATAGCCGGACTTGGTCTTATCTTTATTTAGAATGTATCCGCCCCTGTCCAAAATCATATTATAATAGCCTGCCTGATCATTGTTGGGCTTTAAGCAAAAACCATACTGAGAACCATCCGGCTTCTTTAATTTTCTGGCAGCTTCCGTTAAGTCATCCCAGGTCCAATCAGCAGTTGGATAAGCTAAGCCTGCCTCATCAAACATCTTCTTATTGTACCAAAGAGCAATCGTATCGATATCCTTAGGTACTGCATAGTCCTTGCCCTCATAGCCGTAAAGACTCCAGATATCTGTGGGATAATTCTCCTTCTTAATCACTTCGGAATTCTTAATGTAATCCGTCAAATCCAGAAGCATACCGTTACTCATGTACCGCTCTGATTCATTGGAATGCATCCAGAACACATCCGGCAAAGATCCGCCCTGTGCAGCAGCTTCCATAGCAGTCCAGTAATCCGCCCAGCGCACAACGGTAATCTTGGTTTTGATTCCTGTTTCCTTTGTGAAATCCGCCATGATTTCTTCCAGTCCGGGCTCCTGGTTGGTATCCCAGATGGATACGGAGAGAGTTACATCCGAACTCTTTTCTCCCTCTGCTTTCTCTGTTTCCTTAGTGCTCTCCCGGGCTGTTGTTCCGGCGCTCTCCGAAGAATTTCCCCCGGAGTTTTCCGTCTTCTGTCCACAGGCCATCAAGCCTAACAGGCTTAAGCCAAGTGCCAATGCGTACTTCCTTAACATACTTGCCTCCTTTTAAAAAAAAGTGTAAAGGTAAGCAAACAGGTATTCCCAAGGAAACATCCCGGAGATTTTAGAAAAAGAGGCTGTAAAAAAAGAATTCTTCTCTCGTCCCTTCTTTTTTCACAACCCCTCTTCTATACGCAATCGACCCTGGTACTTTTCTTTTAAACGAGATATCGCACACTACGAGTGCGATACTCGTTAAGAATCAAATTACTTCTGCTCTTCTGCAAGCTTTTCATTCATTTGCTTTGCCATCTGCTTACATGCTTCTTCCATGGTAAGCTCTCCGGTATAAACCTTGGTAATGATTTCATTATCTGCATTTTCCCAGCTTACAGTACTTCTGGAATAAGGACGAATTACCATGTCATCCATCATGTTCAGATAAGCCTGCAGGTTAAAGTTTGCACTCTTTACCCATGCATCGGAGGTTCCCTTGTAAGCGGACATGGTTACTCCAAGTTCAGCCTGCTTCTTCTGTGCCGGCTCAGAACCCAAATACTCAATCAGCTTCCATGCCTCTTCTGTATGCTTACCATTCTTTGCGGCAGCCCATCCCAAACCGTTGTATAAGGAAACTCTCTTACCTGTTTTAGCATCCTTGGGAAGCTCTACAATATCGGCATTCTGCGCTGTGTACTCATTAGCCTTGTAGCTGGCAATCATCCAAGAGCCCTGAGGAACCATAGCTACCTTTCCGGACTGGAACAATACTTCCTCTCCGTTCTCGGACATCGTCTCAGCAGATGGCATCAAGCCTTCCTTAATCCAGGTATCTAAAATATTCATTCCTTCGATGGTCTTTGGATCATCCCATCCGGACTTCTTCTTATCATCACTGATAACATATCCGCCCTTATCATAAATCAGGTTATAATATCCTGCCTGATTGTTATCCATCTTCACTGCCAAACCGTACTGAGAGCCGTCAGACTTTGTCAGCTTTCTTGCGGTTTCCGTTAAATCATCCCAGGTCCAGTCGGATGTAGGATAAGGAACTCCCGCCTCGTCGAAAAGCTTTTTATTATACCAGATTGCAATGGTATCAATGTCCTTAGGAACTGCATAGTAATGGTCCTTGTAAGTATAAAGTCCCCAGATATCCTCCGGATAATTTTCCACTTTAATCTTATCGGAAGCCTTAATCTTATCCGTCAAATCCAAGAGCATATCATTACTCATATAACGCTCTGATTCATTAGAGTGCATCCAGAAAACATCCGGTAAAGATCCTCCCTGTGCTCCTGCCTCCAACATAGTCCAGTACTCATTCCACTTTACAACGGAAATCTTGGTCTTGATTCCGGTCTCCTTAGTGAAATCATCTAAAATCTCCTTAAGTCCCGGTTCCTGGTTGGTATCCCAAATTGCAACGGAAAGCTCGTCAGAGGAAGCTCCCTGCTCACCGCTTCCGCTTGCTGTACTCTCGGAAGAAGAGCTCTTGCTTCCGCCGCAAGCAACCAATCCCAGGGCCATAAGCCCCATCACTACTGATACCGCTAAACTTCTTTTTTTCATCTTTTCCTCCTAAAGCGCAAGAGCCTCCGCACAAAAACCTTCCCGGAATCAGCTTCAAAAAAGCATACCTAAATCGGTTTCGAAAAAATCTTTCTTCTCCGGCTTCGCTCTTGAAAACAATATTCTACCCCATATTATACTTCCGGCAGGAAAATATAATATGGAAAAATGTTGTGATAATACAGAAAAATGTTATGGAATTCTGTCATATTCTTTGCTACTGTCACAGCAAAGAATTTTCTTCTTTATCGGCAAAATGGCCGGACTGTTCATGGACAATTTATCCACTCCCAAATGGAGAAAAAATGCCGTAAAATCCGGGTCAGCGGCAAATTCTCCGCAGACTCCCACCGATATTCCCGCCTGCTTTCCCTTTTCCGCCACTTCTTTGATGGCTCTCAGAATAGCAGGATGCTTTTTATGATAAAAACTGTGTACCATGGCATTTTGTCTGTCTATTGCCAAAAGATACTGGGATAAGTCATTTGTACCGATAGAGAAAAAATCAACTTCTTTAGCCAGGTCCTCCGCTATAAATACTGCTGCCGGAGTTTCTATCATCACCCCTAAGGGAATTCTTTCCGCTATGAGAATCCCTTGTTTTTCAAGCTCAGTCCTGCATTTATGGAATAAGGCTTTGCTTTCTCTGACTTCTTCCAAGCTACTGATCATCGGAAGCATCACCGAAAGCTTACCGTAGGCGGAAGCCCGCAATAAGGCTCTTATTTGTGTACAGAACATCTCCTTTTCCATAAGGCAAAATCGAATCCCCCGAAGACCTAGAGCAGGATTTTCCTCCTTTGCACCGGAATGATAGGAAAGTACCTTGTCCGCTCCCAAATCACAGGTTCGAATAATGACTTCTCTCCCTTTCATTTCCTCCAAGATTTCCCGATAGCTTTGAAACTGTGTTTCCTCGGAAGGAAGCTTGCCTTCCTCTAAAAATAAAAATTCCGTACGATACAGACCGATTCCTTCAGCACCGGATTTTAGCAGCTTTTTGGCATCTACCGGAGACGACATATTGCCATATAATTTCATGCGTTTTCCGTCCAAACTGACACATTCCTCATCTCTCAGTTTTTCAAGCTCTTGCCGTTCTTCTTTCTTTTTTTCCATAAGCTCCCGGTAATAAGCCAGCACTTCCTCCGTAGGAGAAAAATAAGCCACCGCTTTTTCACCGTCAATAATACAGTATTCTCCATCTTCTATGCCCTTCAGTCCCTTGCATTGTACCAAAGCCGGGATTCCCAAGGATGCCGCCAGAATCGCTGTGTGACTTTGTAAGGATCCCTTCTCCGTAATAAATCCCAACAGCTTATCTTTAGGAAAACGAATGGTGTCCGAAGGCCCCAGATCCTCTGCCAGTAAAACACAGGGCTCTTCCTTGGTGGCAACTTCCTTTCCACTTAGAATAGAAAGCATCAAGTTCAGAATATCCTGCATATCCTCCGCACGTTCCCGAAAATATGGATCCTCCATACGACGAAAAAGCCTTTCTTGTTTGCTAAAGGCTTTTTTCACCGCATATTCCATGGTATGACCCTTTTGTACCAGACTGAATACGCTGTTTTGAAGAATTTCATCGGAAAGCATCAACGCATGAACCGAAAATATCTTTGCATCCTCATTCTGCATTTCCAAAAGAGCCTTTTGATAATACTCTTCTTCCTTCGCTATCGACTTTAAAAAGGCTTCTTTTCCCCTCCTTTTTTCCTCCTCTATGCCTTCTTCGGATTTTTTCAGGTAGGAAAATTGAAGCTTCCTTTTAAAATGTACCGGTCCCATGGCAATGCCTGAAAAGGCGGAAAGTCCTTCCAGTATCTTCATAAACTTTCCTCTTTAGACAAAGGAGGTTTTCAACCACAAAAATCCATGGGCAGGAAGAACAAGGTCTCTTGCTTTACAGGACTTTCCGGAAAGTAGATCCACGTAATCCTCCACTTCGGACACATAGGCCACCTGCTCGGATCTAGCAAAGTTGTAGAAGCAAAGAATCTTTTCTCCCTCATAATATCTTCCAAAGGCAAGGACATGGATATTCTTTGTATCAATAATCCAAGTATCCGCCATGGTGGAAAATGCTTTATGCTTTCTTCTTAAATCCTCCAGCTCCTTCAAACCGGTGAAAATCTTTTCTTCTATACTGCCCTTTTTCTTTCTCTTCTCCGCCTTTTCCTGGTCTTACGGCCTGATGCAGATCCCCGGCGGC
>CAUSUG010000062.1:0-9979 GCA_963534765.1 uncultured Oribacterium sp. | reverse complement strand
GGACATGCAGTCCCGTTTCCTCGAAAACTTCTCGGTAAAGACAATCCTCCGGGCTTTCTCCCGCTTCAAAATGCCCTCCTACACCGATCCATTTTCCTTTATTAATATCTTCCTTTTTCTTATTCCGGTGAAGCATTAACCATTTTCCCTCTTTCTCTACATAACAGAGAGTGGTTAATACACCGTCAGCAAATCTTTTCTTCTCCATATGCAACAGTATACACAAAAATTGCACAAATTCCAAGTGTGATTTTTGCACAATTTACATAAAAACAAAGCTGCTTTCCTTTATTTTTAAGTTTTATATTCTCCTTTACTACGGTCTTCCGGATACTCCTGCCATGTAAGAAATGAGGACATTATTCCTTGGGCTTAAGAAAGATTCCACACATATTTCTGCAAAACTCTTTAAGAATCAAAAAAAGAGGACCGGCACTATGGCGATCCTCTTTCTAAGATGCTGACTAATTAATATTTGTCGTCATCCGGTAAAATGCTTCTCTTATACTCAGTTTTCCGGATTTTTCCTAAATCCTTGGCTAAAGCCTCTTCTCTTTCCGCCTTCTCCTCGGTGGAAAGCTTTTCCGGCTTCTGAACCGGAGTCTTCTTTACTACATCCTGGGGTACATAGTGAGCATCTCCGGGAATGGGAATCTGAGATAAATCCATACCGTCCATACCGCTGATATCCACTAAAACCTGTCCTTCTTCTACAGCAGGTGCTGTAGCTTTTGCCTTTTTCTTTTCTACCGGCTTCTTAACAGGAGTTTCTTCCTCCTTCAGCTCATCTGCTTCCGCAGCTTTTACTTCTGCTTTAGCTTCGGGCTTTTTCTCGGTTTTGGCTACCGTTTTTTCTGCCTTCGCTTCCACCGGCTTCTCTTCTACCTGCTTATCATTCTTTGGTCCAGCAGACTTCTCTTCCTTTTTTGCCACCGGCTTTTCTAATTTTGCTGTAGCAGGATTTGCTTTTGCTTTCTCCTCAAAAGAAACATTCTTTACTTCCTCTATTACAGGAGCATTCTTTACTTTCTCTACTGCAGGAGCAGATTCCTCCTTTACTGTTGCCGGAATGACTTTCTTATTGTCTACCACTGGAGTAGCTTCCATCTTTGTCACTACAGGAATGACTTCTATATCATCAACTACCGGAGCGGTCTCATCCTTCTTTGTTGCAGCAAAGCCATTTAATTCTCTCTTATAAGGTTCGGATCTTAACTGGAACTTCTCAAGCAATTCGTTCAAGCGGTCTGCCTGTCCGGAAAGCTCTTGAGATGCTGCTGCAGATTCTTCCGCTGTTGCAGTATTGCTCTGTACTACGGAAGAAATCTGATCAAGACCTGTAGTAAGCTGCTTGATTCCCTCTGCCTCTTCCTCGGATGCGGAAGAAATGGAGGTGATAATACCGTTAATCTTCTCGGTTTTCTGGGATACTACAGAAAGAGACTCTGCAGTTTCCTCTGTGATTCTTGCTCCCTTATTTACCGCCTCAATGGTTTCCTCGATTAAGCTGGAGGTGTTCTGGGCTGCCTTTGCAGACTTCTGGGCAAGGTTTCCTACCTCATCCGCTACAACCGCAAAGCCCTTTCCTGCCGCTCCCGCTCTTGCCGCCTCAATAGCCGCATTCAGGGAAAGAATATTGGTCTGGAAAGCAATATCGTCAATGGTCTTAATAATCTTGCTGATTTCCTGAGACTTCTCGGTGATGTCCTGCATTGCTCTGGACATCTCGTTCATCTTCTGGTTACTGGTTCCTACCGCACTGCCGGTTTCCTTGGAAAGTCCGGAAGCATGCTGAGACATTTCCGCTGTTTCCTTAATCTTTACGGAGATATCATTCATGGTTGCGCTGAGCTCTTCGATGGAAGAAGCCTGTTCCGTTGCTCCCTGTGACAGGGACTGGGCGGAGCCGCTAACCTGCATAGCGGAAGAGTTTACCATATGAGAGCTGTTCTGAATTTCTCCCATGGTGACATTTAAGTCATCTAAAATATCATAAAGGCTGTTCAGCAGAGGCTCATATTCTCCGTTGTAAAGCTGGGTATTCCAGAACTCGAAGGAGAAATTTCCCTTGGCAATCTGTTCCAGCTTTCCTGCCAAATCCTGAATAATGCTTCGGATTCGCTCCACAACCTTTTCCATGCTCTTGGCAATCTGCCCGATTTCATCCTGATAGGGATAGTTGATTTCCTTGGAGAAATCTCCCTCTGCCACGGATTCTCCCACATCGGCAATCTTCTTTAATGGATTCAAAGACTTCTTGATGAAGAAATAGCTGAATCCTACCAAGAGAGCAATTCCCAGAACAGAAAGGGGAACCGCCAACATAATCATGTTGCTGATTGCCTTAGTGTATTCCTTTTCGGAAACCTCGATGGCTACCCACCAGGTTACGCCCTCTATCTTTAAGGGGCGGGCATTAAACTGCACCAAATCTCCCTTTTCATTTTCAATGTGTGTATTGAAAGGTTCTCCCTGATCCAGATAGGATTGAAGCTTTTCCATGCTGTCTGCCGGAAGAATATCGCTTAACTGCTTTCCCTTGGCCTCTTCGTTCATACTGAACATGATGTGACCGTTGGTATCAAAAACATTGCTGTATAAGCTCTCGAATCGCTCATCCTTCTGTTCAATGATTTCAAAGGAACTCATATCCATATCGATAATGACGATTCCCTTAAACTCATCCTTATACATAATCGGCTCAATAACAGATACTACCCATCCGCCGGCTGCACTCTCATCTTCATAGGCATTGGTCAGGTTCAATCCCTTATTTTCCTTTGCCTTTAAATAATAGTCCTTCTGGGAATACATGCTATAGGGATAAACCATCAGCTTTCTCTTCTCCGCATCGGTTCTGCTCATGTAGGGGGCGTAGTTTTCGATGCCCTGATAAAAAGCATTCGGCTCCAGAAAAACACCGATTCCCACATAAGTATCATTATTGCTTAAAGAAGAATAAATAGAGTCCAAAAGGGTGGTCTCCGCATTATAGCGGCTGGCGGGAATCGCCGCATCCACAATTCGGGAACGGAACATGGTTCCTGCCATATTGGTGGGCTCTAAGATATTGTGCTGATCATCCTCAATGGTCCAAAGATTGGAGGGAACCCCTCCCGCCATATCATTTTGATCATAAATACTGATTAAGCCTTCTTTAATGGTATTCGCTGTAACCTCAGCCTGGGTAACCACGTTATCCAAATCCGCAATTCCTAAACGAATTTTATCATCCATATTTCCACGTAAGGCACCATAAATTGCGGTTCTTCCCATGGATATAATAGCAATACTTAAGCCTGCCATTAAAATTATGCTAAGAAGTCCTATTGCCACAGACATTCTTGTACTGAGCTTCATCTTTTTCCAAAAGGATGTCCCAGTGGTATTGCTTCTTTTTTTCATTTTGTATTTTTCCTCCTTGAAAAATTCTACTTCCTGTTTTCTTCTCTAATTCATCGTCCGACTTAGCCCTTTTTATAAGGTAAATTCCCTTTTCCCTTGCACTTTCCTTATTTTTTACAAATAACTTCGAATTATCGCTGTGAACTAAGCTTCTTCCTACAAATAAAGCTGCAAAAGGGACTCCTCCCACACTTTGCAAAAAGCACTCGTATGGCACGGGATACCACTCGCATCCAGGGATACTTGTTAAAAACAAAAACAGCCCCTTGGAGTTCTGCATTATCCCTAAAACAGGGGTTTGCAGCTTCTCAAGAGGCTGTCTTTTTAATTAGTCCTCGTTCTTCAGCTGAAAACGATTTACCAGATCATTCATGATATTGGCCTGGCCGGAAAGCTCCTCGGAAGCTGCCGCGGACTGCTCTGCCGTTGCGGTATTGCTCTGTACCACAGAGGAAATCTGATCGATTCCCATAGTCAGCTGAGAAACGCCTCGAGCTTCCTCCTCCGATGCGCTGGAAATGTTTGTGATAATGTCGTTAATATCCTTCGCATGGTTGGATACGGTTGTCAAAGATTCTGCGGTTTCTTCCGTAATCTTGGCTCCCTTTTCCACCGCCTCGATAGTTTCCTCAATCAGACTGGAAGTATTCTGGGCTGCCTTTGCAGACTTCTGGGCCAGGTTTCCTACCTCATCCGCTACCACTGCAAAGCCCTTTCCTGCTGCTCCCGCTCTTGCCGCTTCAATAGCCGCATTTAAGGATAAGATATTGGTCTGGAAGGCAATGTCATCAATGGTTTTGATAATCTTACTGATTTCATTGGACTTCTCGGTGATTTCCTGCATTGCCTTAGACATTTCTTCCATCTTTTGGTTGCTGAGACCTACCGCCTCCTCTGTTCTTTGAGAAAGTCCGGAAGCCTTCACCGCCATCTCCGCAGTTCCCTTAATCTGGGTGGAAATGTCGTTCATGGTAGCACTTAATTCTTCAATGGAAGATGCCTGTTCCGTTGCGCCCTGAGAAAGTCCCTGGGCACCGGAGCTTACCTGCTCAGCACCGGCATTAACTTCCTTGGCACTGGTCTTAATCTCAGACATGGTCTTATCCAAGTCGTTGGTGATTTCCTGTAAGGAAGTAAGCAGAGGACGATATGCTCCGGGATACTGTTCTGTATTGTCTAAAGATACCCGGAAATTTCCCTTCGCCAATTCTCCCAATTTCTCGGAAAGGTCGGAAATAATTTCCCGAACATGCTGCATAACGCTCTGGATGGCAGCGGCCAAGTCTCCGATTTCGTCCTGCTGGTCATAGGAAACCTTCACATCGAAGTTTCCTTCCGCAACAGCCTTTCCTGCTAAAGCAATTCCCTGTAATGGATTTAAAGCCTTCTTAATTAGGAAGTAGCTGATGGCAATCAAAATCATAAGACCTACAATACTGAAAACGGCACACATGATAACCAACTGGTTTCTGGCTGCCATAAATTCACTGTCGGCAATACTGATCATAGACCAAAGTGTGGAACCGTGAATGGTTAATGGACGGAAGTACATTCTCTCTTTTGCCCCTTCTGCATTCACCACCGTAGCGGTAAAAGCCTCTTCCTTATCCATATTTTGGCGAAGCATTTCATAGGTATCCTTATCCAATACTTCTTCCAGCTTCTTGCCGATAGCCTGTTCCTTCATGGAGTACAAAAAGCTTCCGTTGGCATCCAAGATATTGGTCGCCAAAGAGGGAAAACGCTCATCGGTCTGCTGAATGGTGCTGAATACTTTGGTGTTGATATCCAGAATAACCGCTCCCACAAAGGCATTGTTTTCATCAGTAATAGGATTTCCCAAACTGATCATCTGAATATCCGGATGAAGGGTATCGCTATACACATCGGTTAATACCATTTCTCCGGAATCCTTTGCTCCGTTATACCAGGAAGAGTCCTTGTAAAAGCTGTACTGGTAGGCCATAACCCCCTTCTTTTCCAAATCCTCTGCGGACATATATACCCCGTAATCGGAAACATTGTCGGAGAAGCCGTTTGGCTCAAAGAAGATTCCTGCCCCTACCAAATCCTTATTGTCGGTTAAGGCGGACTGTAAAGAATCCAAAATCACGGTTTCCGCATTATAACGGGAAGCAGGAAGCTCCGCATTTACAATTCTGGAACGGAAGGTAGTTGCCCCCATCCCCGGATTATTGACTACTTCTCCGGTAGCTCTGTCCTTTACCACCCACTGGTTCTCCGGCGCCTGTCCGATGCCGTCATGCTGACTGTGCATGCTGTGAATACCGTTTTCCAGAGTCATGGAAATAGACTCCAAACGAGAAATAACCTGTTGCAAATCACCGATGGCCATGGTGGCCTTATCGTTTAAGTTGTTATCCAGAGCCGAGCTGATGGAATGCTCCCCTGTCTTAATGATTGCCACACTCATAGCAAAAAACACCAAAATGCTGGCAATCCCCAAAATCATCGATAATTTTGTGCTGATGGAAGAACGCTTCCGCTTCTTCTCTACTCCAATACCCTTTTTCATTCTGTTCTTCCCTCCTTGAAAAAACAATCTCTACACTGTAGCTGCTTTATTCTGTCACGTTAATAAGCCATGGTATAAATCGGCGTTTTTTCAAGAAGGCATAAGAAGAATTTATAGATTGAACAATCTTTTTTTACGGTTACTTGCGTTTTTCGATGGAATAAATGTCATATCGGAACGTTTTTCGATGGAATAATGGAGATTCCGCTCTGATGCAGTATGGGTCTGTAATCGGGGCACGCTCCCGCTAACCTCGCCTTCGTAACAGTACTAACTTCAAGCTTCGCTTTAGCTCGCTTTCAGTAAGTACTGACGGGCTCAGATTGCCCCTCTTACAGACCCATACTGCATCATTCGCTATAATTATTGATTTTTACAGTCCTTCACTTCGCCGACTTTCGATAAGTTTCGACGGGCTCAGATTACCCCTCTTACAGACCCATACTGCATCATTCTCTTCAATTATTGATTTTTACAGTCCTTCACTTGATCGGCTTTCAGTAAGTACCAACGGGCTTAGATCCCTCCCGAATACAGGCCTATACTGCAAGAAGAATATTTTCATCTTCCAAAAGGAGATACCTCATACTTTTTATACGATACACATTAAAAGCGAAAAAATAGAGAGCCTACTATAATAGACTCTCTATTCCTTATATCGCGGAGTATCACTCGTTAAATCAGTAATAACTCATTTAAACTGTCTTTGTTACTTTTTGTCCAATCGATTCTGCGTATTAATCTTCCTTTAACTGGAAGCGTCTTACCAAGTCGCTTAAGATATTGGCCTGTCCGGAGAGCTCTTCGGAGGCTGCTGCGGATTCTTCCGCTGTTGCGGTGTTACTCTGTACTACGGAGGAAATCTGGTCGATTCCTACAGATACCTGCTCTACCGCTCTGGACTGCTCCACAGAGGCTTCTGCAATCTGATTTACCAAATCGGTTACTTTTCCTGCACCGGTAACCACTCTCTGTAAGGATTCTGCCGTGCTATCTGCCAGGACAGTTCCCTGCTCAACAGCCTGAAGGGTTTCCTCAATCAACATGGTGGTATCCTTTGCCGCATTTGCAGACTTCTGGGCAAGATTTCCTACCTCATCCGCTACTACCGCAAAGCCCTTTCCGGCTACGCCGGCTCTTGCCGCTTCGATTGCCGCATTCAGAGCCAGGATATTGGTCTGGAAAGCGATATCATCAATGGTCTTGATAATCTTACTGATTTCTCCGGACTTTTCATTGATGTTTTCCATGGCAGCCTTCATCTGCTGCATCTGCTTGTCGGAGTTGCTTACTTCCTTGCCGGCATTCTGCGCCTCTACATTGGCAAGACGAGTGTTCTCCGCTGTCTTCTTAATGTGCTCGGAAATATCATTTACCGTTGCAGAAAGCTCTTCGATGGAAGAAGCCTGCTCTGTAGCACCCTGAGAAAGTCCCTGGGCACCGGAGCTAACCTGTTCTGCACCGGAATTTACCTGAATTGCACTCTGCTGAATCTCCGCCATAGTATGGGAAAGATCCGCTGTGATATTGTTAATGGAATCAAAGAGAGGTCTATAGGATCCGCTATAGTATTCCTCATTCTTCATTTCCAGATTGAAATTTCCGTGAGCCAGCTCGGTGAGCTTCTCGGAAAGGTCAGAGATGATGGAACGGATTCTTTCTACTACATTGTTCATGGACTGCATCAGAACGCCGATTTCATCGTTACTCTTATGGGAAAGATCCATGGAGAAATCTCCTGCAGATAACTTTTCTCCTGCCTCTGCCACCTTCTGTAATGGCTTTAAGAAACGAGTAATCAAAACTGCTGTCACGATAACCAGAAGGATAACCGTTGCCACACCGGCAACTGCACCGATATTTACCAGACGATCAACTTCTCTGTCATAGTCTTTCTCGGAAATATTTAATCTAACCCACCAGGTGCTGCCGTGCATATCGATGGGCTGGAAATACTCTCTTCCCTCCTGATTATGCTCGTTTACAACTTTTAAGGTAAATGCTTGTTTCGCTTCCATCTTTTCGGAAATGGCTTTGTATGCCTTCTCCGGAAGAAGCTCTTCCAGTGTTTTTCCGTTTACTTCCTCATTTTTACTGTGAATCAGGCCTTCTCCATCAATCATATTTACAAACATAGAGGGGAAGTCAGGATCCTCCATGCTAATGTTAAGTAACATATCTTCCTTTACATCCAGAAGGATGATGCCCATAAATTGATTATTAGACATAAGGGGCTTAGAAATTGCAAACATTCTTTTGTTGGGATCTACAGTGTCACTATATACAGGAGAAACATAAGTATTCCCCTTTTCCTTCGGTCCGGTATAATAGTCTTTATTCTGATACTTCTCATAAGGAAAGTTCATAATTCTTCTATTCTCCACTTCATTTCTAAGAAGCAGAGGTGCATAATTATCAATTCCCTGATAGAAGGCATGGGGCTCGAAAAGAACACCGATATCCTCCAGATTGTCATCATCCTTCATGTTGGAATAAAGCGCATTCAGCATTACTACCTCGGCATTGTAGCGGGAAGCCGGAAGGTACGCATCCACCACACGGCTGCGGAAGGATGCTTTTTCCATAGGGGTAACAGTTTGGTCATTGCCCTCGATGTCTCTAATCTTCCATGGGTTAGCGGCTACTCCGCCGACTTCATCATTTTGCTGGAAGACAAAGCTGATACTCTGCTCAATATTGTTCGTAATGGTATCTAATTTTGTCATTAAATCGCTCAAATCGGAAGATGCCTCTGCCGTCTTATCCGCCATATTGGCATCCACTCTCTTATTCATAGACAGTCTAAAGCTGTGTAATAAGAAATATAGTAGACCGGCCAAAATAAGAAAGGTCACAGAACCGATAATCAGAGACATTTTCTGACGCAACTTCAGGTTCTCAAAAAAGGACCCCTTAACTTCTTGTTTTTTCTTCATGTTTTTTCTTTCCTCCTTGAATTTCGTACTCCTAATCATTTTTTAATGAAGAACCTTTTAATTCATCGACCATTCCAAAACTTATATAAGTTAAAACTATGTTTCGCTTCTCATTATTCCTCTTGAAGTCTGAACCTTCCCACCAAATCACTTAAGATATTGGACTGTCCGGAGAGCTCTTCAGAGGCTGCAGCAGATTCTTCTGCAGTTGCAGTATTGCTTTGTATTACAGAGGAAATCTGATTAATTCCTACAGACACCTGTTCTACCGCCTTGGACTGCTCAACAGCAGCTTCTGCAATTCGGTTTACCAGCTCTGTTACCTTTCCGGCACCGGTTACCACTCTGTGTAAAGATTCGGCTGTACTGTCCGCAAGAACAGTCCCCTGTTCTACCGCCTGAAGGGTTTCCTCAATCAACAGAGTGGTGTTCTTTGCGGCATTGGCAGACTTCTGGGCCAGGTTTCCTACCTCACCCGCCACTACTGCAAAGCCCTTTCCGGCAACACCGGCTCTTGCCGCTTCTATTGCCGCGTTAAGTGCCAAGATATTGGTCTGGAAAGCGATATCATCAATGGTCTTGATAATCTTACTGATTTCTCCGGACTTTTCATTGATGTTTTCCATGGCAGCCTTCATCTGCTGCATTTGCTTGTCGGAGTTACTTACTTCCTTACCGGCATTCTGTGCCTCTGCGTTAGCCAGGCGGGTGTTCTCCGCCGTCTTCTTAATATGCTCGGAAATATCATTTACCGTTGCAGAAAGCTCTTCAATGGAAGAAGCCTGCTCTGTAGCACCCTGAGAAAGTCCCTGGGCACCGGAGCTTACCTGCTCCGCACCGGAATTTACCTGAATTGCACTCTGCTGAATCTCCGCCATGGTGCCGGAAAGATCTGTGGAAATATTGTTAATGGAATCAAACAGTGGACGATAGGCACCGCTATAGTACTCCGCATTGTTCATTTCCACATTGAAATTTCCCTGGGCAAGTTGATTTAATTTTTCGGAAAGGTCTCCGATAATGGAACGAATTCTGGAAACTACATCCCCCATGGAATGCATTAATTTTCCGATTTCGTCCTTGCTCTTATAGGAAAGATTCA
>CAUSUG010000061.1:0-10005 GCA_963534765.1 uncultured Oribacterium sp. | reverse complement strand
AGAGAGGGGTGGCTATGAAAGTACTGAAGGAGGACAGAAATATTCACTTGAAGGAACAGATGTTGTTCTCGGAAATATTGGAAGGTTTAAAAGAAATCGAAAAAATTGAACAGAGTGACAAGAAGGAAGGGGCAGCAGAGCGATTTTGCAGCCTCTTTTCTGCACTAGAGGAGGAACTTCATTTCGCAGAGGAAGAAGTTCTGGAGGAGAGGAATCCTGCTTTTGATGAAAGCATTTTACCGAAGGCAGGGGAGCTTCTGGCGGAGGGAGAAAGCCTTTGTTTGCTGGGAATTGCAGAGGAAGATAGGGAAGGCTATATGGAGGTGGAATATGATGCTTCCTTCTTTAAGGCGGCCTTTTCCGATCAAAGATTTTTAAAGAATCTTTGGAACAGCTTCCACTATAGGAATAGAGCCTATTACAGTATATTTTCTTTTAATGGACTATTCTTAGGCTATTGTGGAATCCGAAATCTACAGGCAAGCCCTTGGGAATTGTGCATTTCCTTGAAAAAACAATATCAAGGACGGGGAATCGGTACAGAAAGCTTAAGACTTTTGATGAAGGCCTTAAAGCGCCGTACCGGAGAGTCTGTCTATAGAGGACGGGTGGATGCGGACAATGAAGCTTCTATCGGTATGATGCGGAAGTTAGGGGCAAAGCCCAATGGAATCAGTGAGAGCTTTCTTCACGGAGAGCGATTAATGCATTATCAAAGGCAAAGTAAGTATTTGATTGATGAGCGTTTGCAGGAGCTTGCAGAGGAATTTGCTGTACCGGCGGAGGAGCTTTTAGGGCATCTTTTGGAGTTTCGGATTGAAGCATGATCTTTTTGACAGATTTAAGGCATAGTGTTGGAGTTTCGTTTAGGATGAAAAAAGGAATTAAGTTTCATAGTATTTATTATCGCTACTATTTGTTTATCGTTGTGATCCTTCCTCTTCTTTTCCTTTGGACTATTACCGAGAAGAGTGGTGAGAAACTGGAGCTTTTTCAAGGGATGGTTAGTATTGGTCAGGAGGAGATAAACTATATCCTTTCGGGAATCAGTCTCTTTCTCATTTTATTATTTTCTTTTATAGGCTGGAAATGTAGCATTGGTGAGGAGGGGATTTACCTTTGTAAAATAGATTTACTTGTGCCCTGGACGGAAATTACTGCTGTAAGCCATGTATGGATTAATGAAGCCCATTATGTAAGAAAAAAGTTTTTGTTTTATAATCGAAAAACACTGGTAGTTTATAGGAAAGATTATAAGCCGATTTGTATTTACAACATTTCTTTACTTGGCCTATATGCAGTAAAATTTTATCATCCCGAAATACGGACGAATCTAATGACTGCTAGTTTGGCCACAACATTTAATTTGATTCTGAATTCTACTTTACTTTATGGAGTTGTAACGAAATCTTACCAATTCGAAAACACTGTGATTTGGACAATTCTGTATTTCATTAAGGCTTTTATACTTCCTGTGCTAATGCTTGCAGACCAAAATAAGAAATATGGGAATGCTTTGAAGCATGCCACAATTTATTCTATAAATGCATCCGATGCGATTCATGTATAGGACAAGGAAATGCAAAATAGAAGTACTTATGCAGTACGCAAATCCCCCAGGAACGGCAACTTCTGGGGCGGATAATATTCTCCATCGAAAAGATATACAGTACATGAAGTTGGTTGTGGATTTTGCTAATAGCAAAGGATGTCACCAATAATGTCCACAATGCCACCTAATTTTATATAATCTTCATACGCTACATTATTTCATCACACCATTTCTTGATTTTTTGTCTGCTTATGCTATACTTAGAAACGTAAAAAAGACAGAAGTACTCATGTAGTACGCTAATCCCCCAGGAGCGGCAACTCCTGGGGGATTTTATAATATTCTCCAAAAATAAACTCCCCTATAGCCTCTCCCCTGGCATTATGATAAAATAATCAGACAGAACTATATCTAAAAGGAGGTTCAATTATGGAACAGGAAAGCAGAATTGCGGTAATGGCGATTATTGTGGAGAATCGCGAGTCCGTGGACACGCTGAATCATCTTCTTCATGAATATGGGGACTATATCGTAGGGAGAATGGGATTGCCCTATGAGAAGAAGGGAGTAAACATTGTATCCATTGCTCTGGATGCCCCCAACGACACGATTTCCGCTTTGGCGGGAAAGATTGGGAACATCCCGGAAATCAGTGTAAAAACTGCCTATGCCAGCAAGTAAAGTAGCGGATTTGCTTCGTCAGCTGCAAAAAACCCATCATTTGTCTTTGGAAGAATATGAGCTGATTCTTTCGAATAGGACGAAAGAGGATGAGGAGCTGGCGAAGAACCTGGCGAAGGACTGTACCGAAGAGTATTACGGCAATGGGGTGTATACCAGAGGATTAATCGAGTTCACCAACTATTGCAAGAACGGCTGTCACTACTGCGGGATTCAGAGGGAAAACCAAGAGGTGGAGCGCTATCGCCTGACGAAGGAGGAAATCTTGGACTGTTGCCGGGAAGGGCATCAACTGGGATTTCGCACCTTTGTTTTACAGGGAGGCGAGGATCCTTACTTTACGGATGAGCGGATTGTAGAGATTGTAAAGGCAATCAAAGAAGAATTTCCGGATTGCGCCGTCACCCTTTCCATTGGAGAAAAATCTAAAGAATCCTATGAAAAATATTTTCAAGCAGGAGCAGATCGTTATCTTCTTCGGCATGAAACGGCGGATGAAGCTCATTATCAGAAGCTCCACCCAAAGGAATTATCCTTTCAAAACAGGATGCGTTGTCTTCAGGACCTAAAGGACATCGGCTTTCAGGTGGGCTGCGGTTTCATGGTAGGTTCTCCGGGGCAGAGCAGTAAAAGTTTGGCGAAGGACCTGTACTTTATACAGGAATTCAAGCCGGATATGTGCGGGATTGGCCCATTCATTCCCCAGCACAGCACCATTTTCGCAAAGGAAAAGCAGGGAAGTTTGGAGGACACCCTCTTTCTCCTATCCATGCTACGTTTGATTCAACCGAATCTCTTGATTCCCGCCACCACAGCTCTGGGAACCATCGATAAACGAGGAAGAGAACTGGGGATTTTAGCAGGGGCAAATGTTCTGATGCCCAATCTGTCTCCCACGGCAGTGCGAAAAAAATATCTTCTCTATGACAACAAAATCTGTACCGGAGATGAGGCGGCTCAGTGTCGTGCCTGCTTAAGTCGAAGGATGGAGTCTGTAGGCGCCAAGCTTCTGGTGGATAGAGGAGATGCAAAGAAAGCAAAAGTAGAAGCATAAGAAAAATCAAATAGTCTATTAATCAGGTGAAAGCATTTATGCCTTCCAATCTGAACGGAACGTAAACACATTTTTCTAAAAAGGAAGTCGAACCGGAAGAAGGGAGTATTATGAGTACAATCTATAATCCAAAATCAACTAAAGCAGAAGAATTTATTTCCCATGAAGAAATCCTGGAAACTTTGGCGTTTGCCGATGAGCATAAGAATGACCGGGCTTATATAGAGTCAATCTTGGAAAAGGCAAAGCCGGTATATGATGAGAAGGGCAGAGTCCATTGTGATGGTTTGAGCCATCGGGAGGCCTCCGTTTTATTGGCTTGCGAATTACCGGATTTAAACGAGAAAATGTTTAAACTGGCGGAGGAGATTAAGCTGGCCTTTTATGGGAATCGTATCGTGCTTTTTGCGCCATTATACCTTTCCAATTACTGCGTAAACGGTTGTGTTTACTGTCCTTATCATGCGAAGAACAAGGACATTGCCAGAAGAAAACTAAGCCAGGAGGAGATTCGTAAAGAGGTCATTGCCCTTCAGGATATGGGGCACAAGCGTCTGGCTTTAGAGGCGGGAGAGGATCCTGTTAATAACCCCATTGAGTATATTTTGGAGAGTATTAAAACCATTTACAGTATCCATCATAAAAATGGAGATATCCGCCGTGTCAATGTAAACATTGCGGCAACCACCGTGGAAAATTATCGTAAGCTTAAGGAAGCCGGTATCGGTACCTATATCCTGTTCCAGGAAACCTATCATAAGGAAAGCTATGAACAGCTCCACCCAACTGGACCGAAGCATGACTATCGTTATCATACGGAAGCCATGGATAGAGCCATGGAGGGCGGTATCGATGACGTAGGCATCGGCGTACTCTTCGGTTTGGACAAGTATCGCTATGAGTTTGCAGGACTTCTGATGCATGCGGAGCATTTGGAAGCAGTACACGGTGTAGGACCCCACACTATTTCCGTGCCCAGACTGAAGAGAGCCTCCGACATTGATCCCAGCCAGTTTGACAATGGTATTGATGATGAGATTTTTGAGAAAATTATTGCATGCATTCGGATTGCGGTGCCTTATACCGGCATGATTATCTCCACCAGAGAGTCCGAAGCGGTTAGAGGAAGAGCTTTATCCATCGGTATTTCTCAGATTTCCGGCGCATCCAGAACCTCTGTAGGCGGTTATTCCGAGGAGGAGCGTCCCCATGATACGGAGCAGTTTGATGTTTCCGACCAGAGAAGCCTGGATGAGGTGGTAAAATGGTTGATGGATCTTGGGTATCTGCCTTCCTTCTGTACCGCCTGCTATCGGGAAGGAAGAACCGGAGATCGCTTTATGGCGCTGTGCAAATCCGGACAGATTCAAAACTGTTGCCATCCCAATGCGCTTATGACCTTGGCGGAGTTCCTCACCGACTATGCCAGTGAGGGTACCAAGAAGTGCGGAGAAGACTTAATCGAGAAAGAGCTTCTTACCATCCCCAATGAAAAACGACGGGACATTGCCAAGGATCACATCAGTAATATTTACGAGTCCAATAAGAGGGACTTTTATTTCTAAAGAAATAACAGGCTATAGATAATTTAGGAGTAGCTTCGGCAATAAAGGTCTGAATGCAGGGAAGTTTGAGCGTGTCCCGATTTCAGACCTTTATTGCTTAGAAAATTTTTTTGATTTTTTACAGTCTGTACGTAGAGGAAGTTCTTTCAGCGCGTAGGGCTATAGCCAAGACTTTTTATAACAGGAGAAAAAGATGAGTCTACAGGACACCCCTCAGGGGGAAAGGATTCACATCGCATTTTTCGGGAGAAGAAATGCGGGAAAATCCAGTTTTTTTAATGCCATTGCCGGACAGAAGCTGTCTCTCACTTCGGAAATCTTAGGAACCACTACGGATCCGGTGCGGAAATCCATGGAGATTTTGCCTTTGGGACCGGTACTCTTGATTGACACCCCGGGCTTTGACGATGAAGGAGAGCTGGGAAGCATGAGGGTGGAAAGAACCAAAGAAGTGCTTCGGGAAACGGATATTGCTCTCTTATTTCTTCCTGCCAAGGACTTTCTGCTAGCAAGGAAAGAGGGGCAGGGTAAAGGCCCTCTCTTGTCAGAGATAGAGGGGCAGGAGGAAGGTCTTTTCTTGTCAGAGAAAAAAGAGCAGGGTGAAGTACTTTTCTTGCCGGAGAAAGAGGCCTCCTACCTTAGACTTTTTCAGGAAAATAAAATTCCTGCATTCCTCTTATTAAGCCAGACGGATAAACTTTCTTCCGAAGAAAGAGGGCGGATAGAGGAGTGGATAGAGGACCGGATTTCCCGGAAAAAGGATCTGCCCTTTCAGGGGATATTTTTAGTATCTTCCGAAACCAAGGAGGGAGTAGAAGCAGTAAAGAATGCCTTTGCGCCCTTAGCAAGCCTACAGGAAGAGAAAAAACGTCTCTTTCACGGACTGGTGGAGCCGGGAGATTTTGTGGTATTGGTGACGCCTATTGATGAATCCGCTCCGAAAGGAAGACTGATTTTACCGCAACAAATGGCGATTCGAGACATTTTAGATTATAATGGAATCCCTCTGGTTTGCCAGGTGGAGGAGCTTCCGAAGATTCTGGAAACTTTGGGAGATAAAATCAAGCTGGTGGTTACGGACTCTCAGGCATTTTCCAAGGTGAATCAAATTCTTCCTAAGACTATGCCATTGACCTCCTTTTCCATTCTGATGGCAAGATACAAGGGATTTCTAAGTTATGCCTTGGAGGGTTGTGCTGTGCTTTCCACCTTGGAGGATGGAGATAGGGTTTACATTGCTGAGGGCTGTAGTCATCATCGGCAGTGCGGAGATATCGGAACGGTAAAGCTCCCTCGGATGCTGGAAAAATATACCGGAAAGAAGCTTCAGTTTGTATACTCGGAGGGCAAGGGATTTTTACCGGAGGAGGAACAGAAGCGGGTGAAGATAATGATTCACTGTGGAGCCTGCATGCTTAGTGAAAAAGAAGTGGAGAGTCGTTATCAGGACTTTCTTCGAAAGAAGATTCCCATTTGTAATTACGGACTGGCTATGGCGAAGATGACAGGCATTTTGGAACGCTCCATTGAGATGCTATAATAAATGCAACGAGTAGATTAATAAAGAAATCACTAAAGAAATCACTAAAGAAATCACTAAAGAAGTCACTAAAGAAGTCAATAACGAAGTCAGTAGAGAAATAAACGATAAGCTTCATATCGATAATCGATGCATTGCAGTACTTAAGAAAGAAGGAATTCCCCTATGGTTAAACTCATTCATACCGCAGATTTGCATTTGGACAGTGCATTTCGCTCCCGCTTTACCAAGGAAGAGGCGGAAAATATGAGACAAAAGCAGCTTATGGCTTGGAAGGAGCTGCTGTCCTTTGCTGTAGAAAAAAAGGTACAGGGAATCTTGATTGCCGGTGATCTTTTTGACAGTCCGGTGGTTTCTCATGGAACAATGGACTTTTTCCTATCCACTATTTCGGAGCATCCGGAGATTTCCTTCTTCTATTTAAGAGGAAACCATGACACGGAAAATACCTTCTGCTATCAGGAAAATCTGCCGAAGAATCTCTTTCTCTTTTCGGAAAAGGGGAAGAAATACCGTCTAAACGATAGATTACTTTTGGCGGGGGTGGAATACGGCACCAAGGATATTTCCTTTGGTGAAAATGAAAGGGCTACACAGGGAGCCGGACAAGCTGCCGAACAAGGCGTAGGACAGGAAAATGCACATGGAGCGGAAACGCTAAGTAAAAGCGAATCTGAGTCGGAGGAGGAATCCAAGTTCCTAAAGCTAAAAGAGGAGGACTGCAATATCCTCCTGCTTCATGGTGCCCTGTATCAGGGAACGCCTAAAGGAGAGGCTGTTCAGGGAGAGGAAGGCATTTTCCTGAAAAATCTTGAAAAGCTTCCCCTATCCTATATCGCCCTAGGGCACATCCATAAGGGGGGAGAAGGCAAGTTAAATAATGGCGCCCTTTGGGCTTATCCCGGTTGCCTGCAAGGAAGGGGCTTTGACGAGGAAGGGGAAAAGGGATTTCTGTATCTGAAGGTAGAGGAAGAGAAGAAGGAAATCCGAAAGGAATTTATCCCCATTAAGCAAGGGGAGTTCCGGATTTTGGAGATTGAGCTTTTGGAAGATGAGGGAACGCTGGCCTGCCTGAAAAAGATAGAAGAGGAAATGGAGAAAGCAAGCATTTCTAAAGAAGATAGCCTTCGCATTATTTTAAAGGGAAAGAAGGGATTGGAGCAGGAGAGAAATCTTCGTTATCTGCAATTACAGCTTCAGGACAGCGTATTTTTCCTGGAAATCCGGGATGAGTGCGAGCTTAGCTGGAACCGGGAAGAAGCCATGAAGGAAAAGAGCCTGAAGGGAGAATTCCTGCGGGTGTTGGCCGCTGCGGACAATCTTTCCAAGGAAGAGCAGGAAGAAATCATTGCCTTAGGAATGGGGCTTTTGCAGGGAGGAGAACTATGATTATAGAAGCATGCCACATTGCCCAATTCGGAAAATGGAAGGATGCGGATTTTTCCTTCTCTCCCGGCAAGAACAGCTTCCTTTGGGATAACGGTTATGGAAAAACCAGCTTTATCTACTTTTTTAAGCTGATGTTCTATGGGGTTTCCGGGGATAGAAAACAGGATTTGGAGGAAAATGAACGAAAGCATTACATGCCCTTCCAAGGAGCATCCTTTGGAGGACGGATCATTTTCCGTATCAGGGAGAAGCGTTATCGCTTGGAAAGAAGCTTCGGGCTAAAGAAGTCTGAGGACAGCTTCCGACTTTTTGATGAGGACAGCGGAAAGGAATCCAAGGATTATTCGGAAAATATCGGAGAAGAGCTTTTTTCTTTGGACGCAGAGTCCTTCCAAAGAGTTTGTATGATTAGCCATGAGGATCTTCATTTTTCTATGAACTCCCGTATGCATGCCAAGCTTGGCAATGTAGCGGAAGATCAGGAGGATATGAAGAAGTTCCAGCAGGTGCAGACGATTCTTAAGGATGGCATCAATGCCCTGTCTCCCAATCGTCGCACCGGAAACATTTTCAAATTAAAGATGCAGGAAGAGGAATTGTCCTCCGGACTTTACGGAAAAGAAGCTTTGGAAAATGCAGTTCTTTCTATAGAGAAGGAAGTGCTTTCCCTTACGGAAAAGGAGGCAGAGAGAAAGGAAGAGGGAAAGGCCTTGGAGGAGGAACTTAGCCAAAGGATTTCGGAAAAGGATTCTTTGGGGAAGTGGATGTCCTATGCCCAGAAGAAGGAAGAATGGGAAAAGGCGGAGTATCGTTATGAAAATGCTTTAAAGTGGTATTATCAGGATCGCTTTTCCGAAATTCCCGAGGAGAAGAAAGCACTCCTTTGGAAGGAGGAAATGCAGTCTCTTCAGGAGCAGATTCATTCTATAAAGAAGGAAATTGAAAAGGTATCGGAAGCCGGCGGGGAGAATGTCGATGTAGAGGTAGAAAAAGAAGGGGGAATAGTGCTGCCCCTTGAAGAAGCAAGTGTTCCCGGTGCCAGTCGTGCAAAGAAAGATACTTCGAAGAACGAGACCTTTGGGAATGGGACAAAGGAAATGGGACAGTATGGTACTTCTCCTGTAGTGCTTTTCGCTTTGGTAGGACTGGGGCTACTCTTTGTTCTTCTTTTCTTCGGAAAGCTTTTCGGTATGCCATTGGGACTTCCATCAGCCCTATTCCTATTGCTGGGGATCCTTTCCCTTAGTCTTTGCTTCTTCCTTTGGTGGAGCGGAGAACAGAAAAAGCGGACATGGAAAGAAAAGCAGGAAGAGGAAGAGGGCAGACAAAGAAAGCAACAGGCAATACGCTTTGCTTCCTTGGAAGAGCTTCTTTCCCGTTTTCATAAGCTGGAAGATATGCAGGATTTAGAAATGGAAGCAGCAGGTCGAAAAGAAGAGTTCCTCCGCTTCGTGGAAGAGGAAGGAGGAGAGCAGGCCTTTTCTTTATTGGAAGAGAAACAGAAGGAATGGGAGGAAGGCCCTTCCTTAGAGGAGAGTAGGAGAAAGCTGGAAGCTTTCCGAAAAGAGGAAGAAGAAAGAAGGGAAGAGATTCGGAAGAAACGGGCGGAAAGAGAAGCGAAGGTTCGGGATTTGGAGTTCTTGGAAGAACAGGAAAGACTTCTGGAACAGAAAAAAGAAGAGCGGGAGGCCTTGGAAAAGCGCTACAATCTTTTGCAAAAAACAAAAGCCTATCTGGAAATGGCCAAGGAGCGTTTTGCCCTACAATATAAGGAGCCTATTCTGGAAGCTTTTCAGAAGTATTTTCAGAGTATCTGCACAGAGCCCCTACAATTCCAGATGAGTGAGGACCTGGAGCTTAGCTTTGTGGACAGAGGATTAAGCCGGGAGCAGGGCTATCTAAGTGAGGGATTGCAGGATCTTTGCCGTTTCTGTCAAAAGCTGGCCATCTTTGATGCCATGTTCCGGGAGGAAAAAGCCTTCTTATTACTGGATGATCCCTTCAGTCATTTGGATGAGAAAAACGGAGCAAGAGCCAGAGCCCTATTGGAGGAGCTGGCTGAGAGCCGCCAGATTTTTTACTTTACCTGTAGCGAGGAACGAAAGTCATAAGCAAAAGCCATAAACAAAAGCCGTTATCGAGAGATAGCGGCTTTTTTCGTGCATTTATCGGCCTTTTTAGGGCAAAAAACTTATAAAGAAAAATTATTTTGCAAAAGTAGAAT
>CAUSUG010000060.1:0-10056 GCA_963534765.1 uncultured Oribacterium sp. | reverse complement strand
TACCGGAAAAATTGGTTTCGGTTGTAAATGCCTTTCGTCCGGAGAAAGAGGAAGCGGTGATTACGGATGTTCTGGAAAGAAAAGAAAATATCGTTATGCACGATAAAATCTGCAAGAAAATTGTAGAGGTGGCGGTACCGATTCTGGCGGAGATTGTTAAAGAAGGAATAGCACAGGGAGTTTTTGCGTGCACTCTTATTGAAGAGCGAGTGAAGATGCTCCTGGTTACGAGTCAACATATGTTCGATTATGGAGATTTTGGGGAAAGAGATGTAGAGGTGTATATCGATATGTTGGAGAAGTCTCTGGGGGCAAAATCCGGAACCATGCAATTTATCAGCCAGGTCTTAGTAGAGGGGGCAAAGGAATGAGCAAGGGAATGAGCAAAGAACAGAATAAAGAACAAAAAGAAGGTCTGAACAAAGAGCAGAACAAAGTGCAGAACAAAGTGCAGAACAAAGAACAGAATGAAGGGCTGAATAAAGGACAGTTCATGCAGGATAAAGATGAATATCGATATAGACCGTGGTTATTCTTTCTCTGTGCATATTTTTTCACATGGATCTTCTGGATACCGGCAATCTTTGTTTCTGAAAATAAGGGAGCGTTATTGATGTTGCTGGGGCTCCTTGCACCGGCTGTGGTCTCCACTGTATTTGTGCTTGTATCCGGATGTGAGGACTTGAAGAGAGATCTTAAAGAAAAGATTATAGGCTTTTATAAAGTGAAGTGGATGAATGTATTTTGGGCAGTGGTTATATATGCACTGATTATTGTTTTTTCTATACTTTTATCCCTCTTGTTCGGACAATCCATAAAGCAGTTTTCCTTTACAGAAGATTTTTCCTTTACCGGAGTGGGAATAGGATCTGCTTTTGTGACCATTACGCTGGCTTCGATTATTGAAGAAGTAGGTTGGAAGGGATATTGCGAAGACTCCATAGGGCAGTATATGGACTGGTTTATTGAATCTCTGATTTTTGGAATATTATGGTCACTTTGGCATTTTCCCCTACTATTTATCAAGGGGACATATCAGGCAGGACTTATGGTTAATCCCTTGTTTGTCATTAATTTTTTCGTGGGTGCTATCCTCATGGGATATATCATCACATGGGTGTATCTGGTCAGTGACCGCTCCATTCTGGCCTGCATGGTTTTCCATCTGTTTGTAAACTTCATGCAGGAAAAAATCGCTATGACAGCGGAGACCAAGTGTGTGGAAACCATAGTTATTTTCATCGTAACGGCGATTATTGTACTGCTTAACAAAAAAATGTTTTTTGGAACAGAGCATGTTGGAAGACTGTTGAAAACACGATTTGGGGAGGGAAATTAAGATGAGTTCCGGAATGAAAAAGTTCCTCCTTCTTTGGATTGGGGAGCTCATATCGTCTATAGGTGGAGGACTTACTTCTTTTGGACTTGGGGTTTATGTCTTTCAAAAAACAGGCAGTGCGGCAGGAATGGCCTTGGTGACTTTACTTGGATTTCTACCCACCCTTCTTTTTACTGTTCCGGCAGGAGTGTTGGCTGACCGTTACGATAGAAGAGTTCTTATGATGATTGGAGACGGTTTTTCAGGACTTGGTATCCTTTACATTTTCTTCTGCATGATACGTGGGGGAGCAAATCTAGTTCAGATTTGTATAGGCGTGTTCATCAGTGCCATATTTTCCTCCCTTTTAGATCCTTCTTACAGAGCAACGATAACAGATCTATTATCCAAGGAGGAGTTTTCCAAAGCTTCCGGATTAGTATCTTTGGCAGGGAGTGCCAGATATCTGTTCTCGCCTATCATAGCAGGCCTATTGCTGGCGTATCATGACATTTCCCTATTGCTGCTCATTGATGTATCCACCTTCTTTGTTACGATTACGACGACTTTTATTGTAAGGCAAGGAATCAAAGCAATACAGCCTACAGAAAAGCAGTCCTTTTTGGAAAGCATGAAGGAAGGCTGGAGCGCGATTCATATAGAAAAAGGCGTTTTTGTGCTTGTCCTTTGTTCTTCTCTGATTACCCTATTCCTGGGGACTTTGCAAATTCTTGTTGAGCCGATGATCCTTTCTTTTGCAGATTCCAAAGTGCTTGGCATTATAGAAACACTATGTGCCAGTGGAATGCTTGCATCGGGAATACTTCTCGGAGGTTTCGGCATAAAGAAAGAATATGGAAAAGTTCTTCAAATCTCCTTTTTTATGGCGGGAATCTTTATGATTGGCATGTCAATATTTGAAAATCTGGTCAGCATCGGTATATTTGGTTTCTTTTTCTTTGCTACCTTGCCTCTTTGCAACAACTGCATGGATTATCTTTGCAGGACAAATATACCGGATGCTTTACAGGGTAGAGCTTGGGGATTTATAGGCTTTCTCTCGCAGCTAGGCTATGTTATTGCCTATGCAGTTTCCGGCTTAGCCGCAGATGGTCTCGGTAGTCTGGGCGGAATGGGTGTCGGGCGGGGAGCTGCGATGATGATTGGAATTTCTGGCGTCTTGCTTTCCCTTGTGGCAGTTACACTCCTTCGTTTTCCGGCTATCAAAGAACTGGAAAAGAGAACGGAATAGAGGAATCGGAGTGTGTAATGGTAATGTGTAATTTACGGAAGCTAAAGGCAATCTATGAATTTAAGGAGGCTAAGTCAATGCATCAGAAAAAAATGAATCTTTTCCTGCGTGTGCTGTTTATCATTCTTATCATAGCGATATCCGGTGCGGCAATACTACAGATTTTTGCACCGGAATATATGGGAAGGCACGCCGCGTATGGCATTTCTATAGGATGGCAGAGAGAAATCGGCTTTTGGAATAT
Source organism: uncultured Oribacterium sp. (assembly GCA_963534765.1). Classification (GTDB taxonomy): domain Bacteria; phylum Bacillota; class Clostridia; order Lachnospirales; family Lachnospiraceae; genus Oribacterium. The sequence goes on along the minus strand of CAUSUG010000060.1, from coordinate 7,242 downwards.
TGCCGTTTTGGTCATATTGATTACGGCATATAGGCACTACAATTGGACCTATCTAAAGTCCATTTTACTTGCTCTGATCCTTGGAGGAATCGGTATCGGAAGCAATCATTTTGTCCATTATCTTAAGATGCATCAAATGGTAAATTTGATTGGCGCTCTGGAAAATTATTTTATGGTTCTTGCCTGGATAATCGGATGGAAAATAGAAGAAAGGAGGCAGGATTTATGAGAATATGCGTAGTAGGCCTTGGCGTTATAGGCACAACGTACGGGTATGTGTTCCAAAAAGCCGGGCATCAAGTCGAACATTTGCTGAGAGAAGAGAAAAAATCGAAGGCACCGGAAAGTCTAAATATCAGTTTATTAGATGGACGCTATAACAAAAAAGGAGAAGAAAAAGCGGATCAATACGAGGTGAATCTTGCCGAGTCGAATGCAGAGTATGATTTTATTATTTTGAGCGTGGCAAGCGGAAAAATAAAGGATGCTATAGCGACACTTTCACAAAGTCATATTACAGGAAGCCTGATTTTGTTTTGTAACTTTTGGAATAGTCGGGAAGAGATTGATGAAATAGTGGGTACTTATCCTTATATTATCGGCTTCCCTACTGCCGGCGGACACCTTGCAGGAAATGTGTTGGATTGTGTTCTCTTTGACCACATCATGCTGGAAAGTGAGGAAAAAGCAGGGATTTCCAATTACAAAGCTTTAACAGCTCTTCTCGCTTCCGCAGATTTGAAAATGGAGATTCCTCACGACATGGTGGAATGGATATGGCTTCATATGGCCATCAATGCAGGTGTCACCTCTTCTGCTGCCCGGGAAGGGAAAATTGAACACCCGGCGCAGCTTGCTCTTAACCTGATGAAGGATACACATGCCCTTTCTATTACAGTAAAGGCAATAAGAGAAACGATTCAGGTGGTCAAGGCAAGAGGAGTAGACTTAAGCTTCTATAAAAATGAACTTCTCCCGTATAGAATTCCGGCTGCCTTTGCCGGAATTCTTATGAAACGAATGTTCAAAACGAATGAATTTACCCGAAGAATCATGATTTTACATAGTGATGTAGGGGATATGCTATACGGGTGCAAATGTGTTTATGAGACCGGGAAGTTAAAGCATCTCGAACTGCCGATATTTTACTCTACTATGGATAAAATCTTAGAATGATATTTGGGTGATTTTAGGGATTGGCTTTTAACATTTGTTTTTAACATTGGTGTTGGCTTCTACTATTTGGAGAATCCCTAAGCACTTATCCGTTTCAAATATTTTTTCAATGTCTCTTGAATGCTGTCCAGAGAATCCACCATTCCCCGGTCAATCCATTTGAAAAGCACATTCCAGATAGCTCCCACATTGAAGGCAATGAGGTAGTCCGGCTCCAGTTCTCCTATAAGCTTTGCAAAGGGATTGCTACTCATATCCTCTGTTTTACTGTACTCCGGAAGAAATTCATTTAGGCGAATCAGGAGGAAATACAGCATTTTATTTTTGTGCAGTAAGGAAAGAAAGGCTTTATTTTTATCGCAGAAGGAGAAAATAACAGTGAGCGGATCAACATTTTCCTTGGAAAGTGCCTCGGTATACTCCCTGATTAATTCGTTCAGAATGGACTCCAGTACATCGTCCTTGGAACGAAAGTTCAGGTAAAAGGTTTTTCGGGCTAGGCTTGTTTCCATAATAATCTGCTTTACGGAGATTTCTGCATAGGGATACTCTTGCATTAGCTTGAGTAAAGCAGTGGAAATATCCTGCCTTGACCGTACAGCGGATGGATTTTGGCTTTTCTTCATAGCATATTCTCCTGAAAATACACAGAAAGCAAAGATTGTGTATCTTTTTTGAAATGATTTACTTTCCTTTGATGCTACAGTACCATGCCCATGCAAGATACACAAGTGAGTAGTTTTGGAGGAGAAAATGCAGGTTTTAATCATCAATGGGAGTCCGAGAAAAAATGGAGTAACGGCAGCAGTGCTTCATAGGATTGAAGAAAATCTTCGGGGAGCAGGTATAGAAGTGCTATTTTACAATCTGGGGGAAATGAAAATGTCCCATTGTACCGGCTGTAACTATTGCTATAGAACAGGGCATTGCTGTATGGAGGATGATGCAGAGCTACTCTCCAAAAGAATTGAAGAGGCGGATGGAATCGTTTTGGGTTCTCCAACTTACGCAAGTAATGTATCCGGATTAATGAAAGATTTTATAGATCGAGGACATTTTGTGATTGAACAACTGCTTCATAAAAAGTATTGTATTGCGGTGGCAAGTGGGGAAAATTACGGAAGTCAAGATACTTTGAAAGTTCTGAAGAATCTTGTGTTATTTTCCGGAGGAAGATTGAGCGGACAGCTCCAAATTAAGTCTTCCTTTAACGATATTGAAGGAATGTTGAGAAAGGGACAAGAGCAGATTGATCAAGTTTCGCAAAGCTTAATCAGGGGAATGAGGGGGAAACAAAATTATCCTTTTCAAAGCATAGTTCATTTTTTTATTTTCCATCTGGGAATCAAGCCCTTTGTAAAGAAAAAAGGCACGTTATATCAAGGGGTTAGGGAAAGATGGAGCAAGTTGGGAATTACCTGAATAAAGGAGATTTTTGTATTGGATGCAGAGAATCTATAAAAAAATATTTGACAAAAAGCAAAAATCCCTTATAATTGGAACGGCGTCAGTTACAAAAGGAACTAATTGACATTTTTTAGTAACTTTACGACAAGTACATATGGAAAGGAGTCAGCAGATGTCCAAGCAAAAAATCAATCTTTTTGTAGGTTCTATTGGAGCGTTTATCGGTATTTTTGTTTTTATTGCTTACATTCCCCAGATTTTCGCAAACTTGCAGGGAGACAAAGCTCAACCTTTTCAGCCTCTATTTGCAGCAATTTCTTGCCTGATTTGGGTTATTTACGGATGGACAAAGGAACCGAAAAAGGACTGGATTCTCATTATTCCTAACTCTGCGGGAGTAATTTTAGGAGGATTAACCTTCCTTACTGCATTATAAATCCATGTAATGGCTATAAGAGCCGGCGACTTCGTTAGGAAGTTTGCCGGTTTTTTATTACTTGCCATTCCGGTGGAATTAGTTTAAATAAGGGAAGAAGCTGAATATAGAGAAGAATGCAGACTCAACCGGTGGTAGAATCAATAGAACTCAACTGCCGGTTCCTGTTATTTCCGGCGGTTTCCTGTAAGCTTATGCCGTGAAAGGAGGTGTCCGATATGGATCAAATCAAAATCGGAAAATTTATAGCATCTTGCAGAAAGGAAGAGGGTATGACCCAGGCGGAGCTTGCGGAAAAGCTTGGTATCAGTGATCGGGCGGTATCCAAATGGGAAACCGGAAAGTCTATGCCGGATTCCGGAATCATGCTGGAGCTTTGTGGATTTCTGAAAATCAACGTAAACGAACTCCTGTCGGGCGAAAGAATCATGGCAGAATTATATAGTAAACAATTAGAAGAGAATCTTTTGGCAATGAGACGAGAAGTGGAGGAAAGAGACAGGAGAGCCCTTAAGCTGGAATATTGGCTGGGATTCTCGGTTGTACTCTCCGGATCGGTCTTAATCCTTTTGGCATCCTTCCTGGTGATGCCTTTCTGGCTGAGAATGGTACTCTCCGCCTTTGCCCTTATGATGATTTTACTGGTAAGCTTTATCGCAGTTGGCATTGAACAGAAAGCCGGGTACTATGAATGCGGGTGCTGTCATCATCGCTATGTACCCTCTTACAGCAAGGTCATTCTATCCATGCACAAGGGTCGGGCAAGATATATGAAGTGTCCTGTATGCGGAAAACGAAGCTGGCAGAAAAAGGTATTGGGAGAAGAATAAAATCTTGTGTATTTCATAAAAATGCCGTTAACGGCAAAAATATAAAATGAATCTCTTGCGAATTTTCCGAATAATGAGTACACTATTTCATAAAAGCGCCGTTAACGGCAAAAATATGAAATGGAGATCGAGATGGAAATCAATAGAGAAATCAATAGAGAGGTGTATCTTAATCGACTTATTGTCAGAAAACACAATGGCTTCATTAAAGTGATTACCGGAATCAGACGCTGCGGGAAGTCGTATTTGCTGAATACTTTATTCTATAAGCATTTACTTTCAGAAGGTGTAGGAGAGAGTCACATTATCCGATTCGCCTTTGATACAGCGGAGGATTTATTAAAGATTGGAGAAGATCCCATCGTACTGGATAATGAAAAAGAAGAGCGTAAGGTGGATCCCTCCCGATTTATTACCTGGCTGATGCCACAGATTCGTGGTGAAGGCATGTATTACCTTTTGCTGGATGAGGTGCAGAAGCTGGGAGCCTTTGAATCAGTGCTGAATGGGTTCCTTCGGAAGCAAAATGTTGATGTTTACGTAACAGGCAGTAATTCCAAGTTTCTGTCAAAGGACATTTTAACTGAATTTGAGGGAAGAGGGGATGAAGTGCATGTGCTGCCTTTATCTTTTTCCGAATACTATGCATTCAAAGAGGGAGATAAAAGCGAAGCCTATGATGATTACTCCGTTTACGGAGGGTTCCCGGCGGTTGCCCTGATCTGTACGGAAGAGCAGAAAAGCAATTATTTGATATCCCAAATGAAGAATGTGTATCTTCGGGATATCGTGGCTAGATATTCGGTACAGGATGAAAGCACTTTAGGAGAAGTCATTGATGTCATTGCCTCCGGCATTTCCACCCTCACCAATCCAAGGAAGATTGCCGCAACGATGAATTCTGTTCACGGGACAAATATCAGTGATACAACAGTGGATAAATACATTACCTATGCGGAAGAAGCATTTATGCTTTCTCGGGTAAAAAGATATAATGTAAAAGGGCGAAAGTATATCGGCACTCCTTATAAAATTTATTTTGAAGACTTGGGTCTTCGAAATGCCCGACTGTCCTTTCGGCAGATAGAAGAAACCCATATCATGGAGAACATCATTTACAATGAATTGCGATACAGGGGCTATCAGGTAGATGTGGGAACCGTGGAGTCCAGGGAGAAGGATGCAAATGGGAAAGAAATTCGTGTGCAGAGGGAAATTGATTTCATCGCTACATTAGGAAGCAAGAAGTATTATATTCAGTCTGCCTATGCCATTCCCGATAAGGAAAAATATGAACAGGAATGCAAATCCTTTGAGCGCACCATGGATTCTTTCAAGAAAATCATTATCGTAGAAAGAAGTATGAAGCCTCGCTATGACGAGAACGGATATCTGATAATGGGAGTCAAGGAATTCTTATTAGATGGGAATAGTTTGCTGATTTAATTCATGAAAAGTATCGTGTGCAAAGCCGCGATACTTTTTTTATAGTATTAAAGTCGAGAAATTAAGGTGGAATTCCACCGGAATTTTTCGAGTTAGTTTGCTTGAATCAAAAAAGTCCCTTGAAAAAGTTGTGAAAATACAAAAAAGTCCCTTGAAAAAGTTTATTCTTATTTGATTCCTGTTTTTAAGAGGTACTAAAATATTCTTTGGGAAGAACTTACATTGCAAACGATTCCATCTTGAATAGAGTAAAAATTTTGTCAGTTGATACAAAAGCAAAAGAGAGCATTGTTGCCAATATATTTTTCCATTGTTATGATAGAAGACGATGGAAGAAATTTCATCGATTATGTACACAGCAAAGATAAAAACGCAACGCATACAGAGAAGTATGCCAGAGCCGGTAGGTAGCCCGGCCGTCACAGAATCTTGTGGTAAGTAACCTTCCCCTCCGGGTTGTCCATTCTTTGTCCATAAAGCAATTTAGGAGGGATAAATATGGACAAGATGACTTGTCAAATGACAGTGCTTTTTGAAGGCGCTTTTTGGGTAGGCATTTTTGAGAAAACAGAGGGGAATCGCCTATCCGTTGCGAAGGTGACTTTCGGTGCAGAACCAAAGGATTATGAGGTACGTGATTTTATCTTAACGCATTTTTATGAGCTGAAATTCAGTCCGGAGGTCAAAACAGAAGTCAAGGAAAGGAAACAGAATCCGAAAAGAGCACAGCGAGAGGCAAAAAAGCAATTACAGCGGATTGGTATAGGGACAAAATCGCAACAGGCGTTAAGCTTGCAACATGAAGAGAACAAACAAAAGCGCAAAGAAAAAAGCAGAGAACAAAAACGTATTGAGGAAGAACGGCGATTCATACTGAAGCAAGCGAAGAAAAAAGAAAAACACAGAGGCAGATAACGAAAAATTGTGAGGAATAGCATGGCGGGATATTCGGTACAGGATTAAGGTACCATGGGAGAAGGAATTCATGTCATTGTCTCGGACATGTCAAACTCCCACCATAAATCCAAGAAAAAATCGTAGAAAGAAGTATGAAGCCTCGCTATGACGAGAACGGATATCTGATGATGGGAGTTAAGGAATTTTTATTGGATGGGAATAGTTTGCTGATTTAATTCATGAAAAGTATCGTGTGCAAAGCTCGCGGTACTTTTTTTATAGTACTAAACTCGTGAAAAAAAGGTGGAATTCCACCGGAATTTTTCGAGTTTGCTTTTATAAGAAACGGCGCGGGAAAAGTCGGAGATATCTAATTATCTTATTGATTGAGTCACTTATTGATAGGAGTACAATAAAATGATAGAATAGACTCGTGAAAAAAAGGTGGAATTCCACCTTAATTTTTTGAGAGGATTTACATATGCAGATTAGACGTGGTTTTTATCTCCATAAAATTATAGAGAAAAAGGATAACGGTAGAGTAAAGATTATCACGGGAATCCGAAGATGTGGGAAATCTTATTTGCTTTTCCATTTGTATCGGGATTATTTGCTCTCAAGCGGAGTCGAAGATGGACAAATCATTTCGATTGCACTGGATGAAATAGATACGCTGGAGTACAGGAATCCGTTTAAATTAAATGATTATATCAAGGAAAAAACGCAGGATGAAACGAGAAAATACTATGTGTTTATCGATGAAATCCAATTGTCGATTGCTGTGAAGAATCCCTATATTGAAAGCGACGAAAAGACGGTGACTTTTGTGGACGTGCTTTTAGGACTTATGAAGCGGGATAATTTAGATATATACGTAACGGGTAGTAATTCAAAAATGTTGTCCAGAGATGTTTTAACTCAATTTAGGGATAGAGGAGATGAAATTCATATCAATCCTTTGTCTTTTGCGGAAGTTTGTGAAGTAGTAGAAGATAAGTCATTGGCATTCCAACATTACAGTATATATGGCGGAATGCCCTATATTTATAG
>CAUSUG010000059.1:0-10147 GCA_963534765.1 uncultured Oribacterium sp. | reverse complement strand
TATTAACATGTACTAAGATGTATGAATGTATATCCGTTATGGGAGATTTATACGAATGCCCATGTGCACTTATCAAGATAAAGGAACACATAGGAACATCCATTAAGAACTATCAACAAGTGGAGGAGAAGAATGCCAAAGTGTATTGTCATCGCGGATGATTTAACCGGAGCAAATGCCACGGGAGTTTTACTGAAAAAGATGAACTACAGCGCCTATACGGTGTTGAATGCAGAGCGTTTGGAACTGTCTATGCTGGAGCAGTGTGACTGCGTTTTATATCCTACGGACAGTAGAGGGATTGATCAGGATCTGGCGTATAGAAGAGTTTCCAATGTTTGCAATCTATTGAAGAACGAAGATACCAAGGTTTACGGCAAACGGATTGACAGTACTTTGCGAGGAAACCTGGGAGCGGAAGTGGATGCCATGCTGGAATCCCTTGGGGAAGACTATGTGGCTATTGTGGTGGCTTGCTTCCCCACATCCTCTCGTATTGTTCTCGGAGGCTATATGTTGGTGGAGGGGCTTCCGCTTCATAAGACGGATATTGCCATTGATCCGAAAACGCCGGTGAATAATCCTGAGGTGGCTGAGCTGTTCCGAAAGCAGAGCAAATACCCCATTGCCTCCATTTTGATGAAGGATTTGCTGCACGGAAAGCATTATCTTGCGGATTGCATGAAGAAGCTGGCGGAGGAGGGAAACCGCATTATTGTGGTGGACTGTGTAAGCCAGGAAGACATTGATTTAATTGCGGATGCGGTGGAGACCTCCAAGCTAAAGGTCTTGGCGGTGGATCCCGGTGTGTTTACCGCAAGTCTTGTGAGAAAGAGAATTCCTCCCACAGAAAAGAAGGAGAAAAACAAGGTTTTGGCTGTGGTAGGCAGCGTAAATCCTCATACCAGATTGCAGCTGGAAGAGCTGTGGCTTTCCCAAAGATGCAAGAACGTTTTTGTGGAAACCAAGGCGCTTTTGGAAGGGGAAGAGCAGTGGGAGCAGGAGGTTCAAAGAGTGGTGGATGCCATTCTGAAGGATGTGGATAAGGACAGAGTCTTTACAGTGACGGGAGACGGTATTTATCCGGAAAATCGTGTGGATCTTGGAAAGCTTGCGGAAAGTAGATCCTGCCAAATCGAAGAAATCAGCAATAAGATGAATCTGGCCTTTGCGGAAATTGCTCATCGAATCTGTGAGCGGGAAAAGAGCTTTAAGGGAATATACAGCAGTGGTGGAGATGTGACGGTTTCTATATGCAAACGCTTCAAAACCGCCGGTCTTAGCTTAGAGGAAGAAGTTTTACCCTTGGCAGCTCACGGAGAAATGCTTATGGGGGATTTCCCGGGCATGCACATGGTGACAAAGGGCGGTAGCCAGGGAGGAAGAGATGCTATTATCCGTTGTATTTCCTTCCTGAAGGAAAAGCTCTTTGTATAAGGTGGCAGAAGTTAAGAGATAGCTTGAGATCCTTCAATAAGATTTTATTGGAGGATTCGATAGCATGAAATGAATGAAAATAATGAAAAAGAAGGAGGATAAAATGAAGAAAGCAGTAATTGCAGTACCTATGGGGGATCCTGCAGGAATTGGTCCGGAGATTGTGGTGAAGGCCGTATCCAAAAAGGAAATCCAGGACATTGCAAAGGTAGTGGTTATCGGAGACGGAAAGATTTTGGAAAAGGCAGTGGAAATCTGCAAAGTTCCCATTCACCTGAAAAAGATTGAGAAGGTAGAGGAGTGCGGAGAAGAGAAGGACACCCTTTACTATATGCAGGAAGGGGAGATTTCCATGGCGGACTTTGCCTATGGAAAGGTAAGCGCGATGTGCGGTAAGGCTGCATTTTCCTACATTAAGAAATCTATTGAGCTGGCCAATGCCAAGCTGGTGGATGCTGTGGCTACCACACCCATCAACAAGGAATCCTTAAAGGCCGCAGAGGTGCCATTTATCGGGCACACGGAGATTTTCGGATCCTTAACCAATACGGAAGATCCTTTGACCATGTTTGAGTGTAACGGCATGAGAGTATTCTTCTTAACCAGACACGTTTCCCTTCGGAAAATGCTGGATATGATTACCAAGGAGCGTATTAAGGATTATGTGAAGCGCTGTCTGGAAGCTTTGAAAAAGCTGGGGGTTACAGATGGAAAAATGGCTATTGCCGGCCTGAATCCTCACTGCGGAGAGCATGGATTGTTCGGAGATGAGGAAGTAAGAGAGATTATGCCTGCGGTGGAAGAGTTGCAGAAGGAGGGGTATCCGGTGGTGGGACCTATCGGAGCGGATTCCGTTTTCCATCAGGCAGCACAGGGAAGATACAACTCCGTACTGTCTCTCTACCATGACCAGGGGCATATCGCCACCAAGACCTTGGATTTTGATAGAACTATCGCTATTACCAACGGTATGCCGATTTTAAGAACTTCTGTGGATCATGGAACTGCATTTGACATTGCCGGAACCGGCATTGCAGACAGCATCAGTATGGAAGAAGCGATTCGTCTTGCGGCAAAGTATGCGGAGGCTTTTAAGCACTAATTTTTTAATGTCTTGAAGTGTTTCGTTTAAAGGGGCATTGAAGGACTAAAGTGTTAATTTAACAACGAAGGGGAAAAGTAAAGTCTTTTTCTGAAGAGGAGGAAAGTATGGTTAACGGTTTACATGGAGAGCAAATGCTCCTGGGCTTGGCAATCGGTATTGTGTTACTGATTTTCATGGTATTAAAGACAAAGATTCAGGCCTTTTTGGCTCTGATTATCACTACCGTAGTGATTGGTGTAATTGGCGGAATGCCTTTGAACACCATCACCTTGGAAAATGGAACGAAGTTCGGTATTTTGCAGTCTATTACCAGCGGATTTGGAAATACCTTATCCAGTATCGGTATTATTATTGGTTTCGGCGTTATGCTGGGAGCAATCTTTGAGGAAACAGGAGCAGCAAAGCGAATGGCTCTTTGCTTCTTAAAGGTATTTGGAAAGAATAAGGAAGAGGAGGCTTTGGCTTTTACCGGTTTTCTGGTTTCTATTCCTATCTTCTGTGATTCCGGCTTCATTATCCTGTCCCCTATCGCAAAGGCAATTTCCAAGGTTACAAAGAAATCTCTGATTTCTTTGGGCGTAGCTCTTGCGGCGGGTCTTGTAATTACCCATACCATGGTTCCTCCTACACCTGGCCCCTTGGGCGTGTGCGGAATCTTCGGCGTGGATGTGGGACAGTTTATTTTATTGGCGCTGGTACTTTCTATCCCCATGACCATTGTGGCGATTCTTTATGCCAGAAAGTATATTGCTAAGAAGTTAAACTGGATTGTTAATGAAAATGATGAGCTTGTAGAGGTACAGGCCGGTAGTGCAGAGCTTGGAAAAGAAATCAATTTAGGGTCAGAAAATCTTCCTTCTACATTTTCTTCCTTCCTTCCCATTGTTTTACCGGTAGTATTGATTTTAATGAATACCGTATTTTCTGCGATGAAGCTGACAAGCGGAATCTTTTCTATCCTGATCTTCCTTGGACAGCCTATTGTTGCAGTGGGTATCGGCTTATTAAGCGCAATCTTCATTTTAGGTAAAAAGATGAGTCGTAAGGATATCCTTTCTTCGATGGAGAAGGGAATGATGTCTGCAGGAATCATTATGCTGGTAACCGGTGGCGGTGGAGCTTTAGGACAAATCATCAAGGATTCCGGACTGGGAACTTATATGGCGGAGGGAATTACCGCGATGAATGTACCGATTATTCTGCTTCCCCTTGTGATTTCCACTGTAATGCGTTTTATCCAGGGATCCGGAACTGTAGCCATGACTACTGCGGCAAGTATTTCCGCACCGATTATCCTGGCTACCGGAGCTAATCCTGTGGTTTCCGCTTTGGCTTGTTGCGTAGGATCCTGCTTCTTCAGTTATTTCAATGATAGCTACTTCTGGGTAGTCAACAGAACTCTTGGCGTAAGTGAGGCAAAGGATCAGATTCGTGTTTGGTCCATTACCACAACCATTATCTGGGCAGTAGGATGTTTGGAAGTCATTATCCTTAGCTTTATTATGCACTAATTTTCCGGGGTTAAATGTTTCCGGCTAAATGGCTTGGTTTCTTTCGGGAAGCTAAGCCATTTTTTTATAAAATATGCTAAGATGTTTTCGGAGAAAAGGACCGGAATGAGTTAGGGGAGAAATCATGAAAAAAGAAAAGGTGTTATCAGGAGAAAGGCAGCACAACATTTTATCCATTTTGGAGAAGGATGGTTCCGTTTCCGTAGATGAACTGGCTAAGCAATTTTCTGTCAGCGGAATGACCATTCGGAGAGATTTAAAATATCTGGAAGAAAAGAACCGGATAGAGCGTTTTCATGGGGGAGCCATTCTGCGGGATGAGGTGCTTTATCAGGAAAAGGAAGTGCAGAATATTGAGGCAAAAAAGCGTATTGCCCAAAAGGCTTTGGAACTTATTAAAGATGCCAAGGTGATTTTCTTGGATGCGGGAACCACCAATAGGGAACTGGCTCTATTATTAAAAGAACGTGAGGGTTTGTCTGTGGTCACCACGGACTTAATGGTTGCCGGCGTTTTACAAAGTGGAAAGGGACGTCTCTTTTTCTGCGGAGGAGAAATCCAGAAAAGTACCGGCTCTGCTTTGGGAAGCTATACAGTGAATCAATTGAAGGACTATTCTTTTGATATCGCCTTCTTAGGGGCTTCTTCCATTAATGAAAAGCTGGAGCTGAGTACGCCTACATTGGAAAAAGTGGCTTTGAAAAAGGCTATTTTGCAGCAGGCAAAGCAGTCTGTTTTGTTGGCTGATGCCAGTAAGTTTGAGAAGCAGGCGATGATGAAGATATGCTCCATTCAGGAATTTAATATGCTGGTGACGGACAAGACATTTTCTGAGAAAGAAAAAAAGGAAGTGGAAAAGCTGGGAGTGAAAGTTGAAGGAGTCGTATGAAGCAAATATCAAATGAAATATCAAAGAAATTATCCCTTGCCCGTTCTTTTGAAAAGGCACATTTTTCGAAAATACAAAGACAGGAACGTCCCGGCTTTCATTTAAGCCCTGCGCTAGGCTGGCTCAATGACCCAAATGGCTTCTCATTCTACAAGGAGGAATACCATCTTTTTTATCAGTATAATCCCTATAGCACCAGATGGGATGCGATGCATTGGGGGCATTGGACTTCCAAGGATTTACTCCACTGGGACTATCAAGAGGCAAGTCTTGCGCCGGATGAAGATTATGAAACCGGTGTTTTTTCCGGTACCGCAATAGCGGATAAGGATGGCTCTCATCTTATTATGTATACGGCGGATTATACCAAGGCTCCGGATTATTCTACGGATTTATCAGGGGGAAATGGGATTCGAAGAGAAACCCAGTGTATTGCCAGGGGGGATGGGAGAGATTATCAAAAGTTCGAGGGAAATCCGGTGCTTTCAGAAAAGGACTTGCCGGAAGAATTCACGATTGAAGATTTCCGAGATCCCAAGCTTTGGATTGGAAAAGACGGAAAATACTATGCGGTAACCGTGGCCAGGAAGAAGAGAGACAATCTTGGAGCGGCTTTGCTTTTTTCTTCGGAAAATGCAGTGGAATGGCAGTATTTGGACACGATTAGGGAAAATGACGGAAGCTTCGGCGGGATGTGGGAGTGTCCGGATTTCTTTTTCCTGGAAGGTCGTCCTGTGCTTTCCCTTTCGGTCATGAATATGAAAAATACAAGCCCCTTGTTTAGGAATGGAAATTGCACCGTGGCTTTTGTGGGGGAGGAGGCCGAAATAGAGCTGGAGCAGGAAAGCATGGTAGATTTGATAGAGAATTCTATGAAAACGGCAAAGCCCCAGGCTTTGGATTTAGGCTTTGATTTTTATGCGCCTCAGACCATGGAAAGGGATGGACGAACAATCATGGTAGGCTGGATGCAGGCTCCTGAAGCCGGTGGAAATGCTCCGGAGAATGCTAAGTGGTATGGGCAAATGTCTTTTCCCAGAGAACTGTTTTTCCGGGGAGACAGGCTTTGCCAGCGCCCCCATTTCGGAGATTCAGAAGCTTTATAAGGATACGGTCGAGTTGGAGATTTCCTGCGAAAAAGAAGAGAAAAGCTATGCAGAATTAGAGGGCAAAGTTCTGGACCTTAGTCTACGGATTTCGGCTTCCAAGGATTGCCTAAAATATCAAGAATGTTCTGAACAGAAAGTAGTTTCTAAACGACAAGAAGTTTTCCAAATGAAATTTGCAAAGTGGGGAGAGAACTATGTCCTCTGTACTTATGACTTTGCATCGGGAATCCTGACTGTGGACAGAAGTCATGCAGGAAGGTCTGCCAGTATTTGTGAAGTAAGAAGGATTTATGTGGGAAGTTCGGAAGAGCTTTCGCTTAGACTTTTGCTGGACCGTTTTTCTTTTGAACTTTTTGTGAATAATGGAGAGCAGGTTCTTTCCGGTACCCTTTATGAACTGCCGGAGGAGGCTAAGGAAATCAGCTTCCAAGGGGAAGGGCTGCGTTTACTGGTAGAAAAACACAGCTTAAGGGAGATTGAGCTTGGGGCGCTGTAAAGCATGCTCAACAGTGGAACTGCCTCTACATTAAGTTCAGTTCACGGAAGAGTTTTTTTCTGTAGCGTTTATCCCTGGAAGCTTTTTTGATATCTTCCAGTCTGCCACTTTCCGCTAAAATACCCATTAATTGTGCTAATTTCTCACTGCCTTCTTCTCTGCCTTCTTCTCTGCCTTCTTCTAAGGCAGCTTGGCGATAACGTTCTAAAAGAATATTCATATTTTTGTCTCCCTTCTGCATAAAGTCTGTAGATTTAAGTTTTGCTACTCTAGTGGATAGTATTGCTGAATGCATTTGTTTGGGATCGTTGGTATGAAAGTCTTCTGCCAGCTTTCCCAAGCTATTATTTTCTATTTTAGAGGTATTAAAGTATATAATATAAGAGTCATCATCAAAGGGCTGGCCATTTTCTTTAATGATTCTTTCAATATGATAGGCTTGTAATTCTTGTTTGAAAATATCTTTAGCTGTAATAAATATAACATAAGTTTTGGGTAATTGCTTGAAATGAATGTCCGTTTATATCCGTTAATGGATAAGGCTTGCAATAAAAAATCTCCTCTCATCCTGGGATAATGGACGAGAGGAGATAGTGGATTGTTTCTCCGTTGCTTTTTCCAATCTTTAAGATTGTATCAGAACCGGCATGCGTTGACATTAGCCAAGATTAGCCAACATATAGCATTCCTCGAAAGAGTTCATTTTCGTCTTTGCCATTGATATTTAAAGTCCAATTCTGCGTATCTCTTTCAACTGGTACTCGGTAGCAAGTTCCATTGTATTGGAATTGACTAAAATCATTTAGGTTAAAAATGCTGAAGTCCTCATTTCCTACATTGTCTATATATTTTTCATCAACAATGCGCATATCCATGTAAGAGGCATTATCCGTATACATCAGTAGGAGATAGGAACCGGTGGGGATAGTTCCTTCTTTTAGCGCATTTCCATTTGCATCTACTTCTTGAACCGGAACATCTTGAATGGCCTGGATAACATGATTGCTGCTTATTTTGTATCGGTTTCCATTGGGTTTTGGATAAGCTTCCGCATCAATCAACCAGTCTATTTCTACAGTATTGGTACTGAGAAAGCCGTTGTCTTCTGCTCCGCAAAACCCTTTAGCATCCGTAAAATTTTCCTTGAGAAGATGTGTGTATTCGATATTGTCTACATTTTTAAAGTAGTATTCTCTAGCGGATAGGTCGACATTCCAGTTTTCCTCCGGTTTTAATTCCATAGTGGAGAGGTCAATTCTATAGAGTAAAGTTACCCCGTCTTCTTCATACTTAAAGAGGTAAATGTAGTATTTTCCGGACTTTTTGAGAAGATAAGGGGTTCCGTCAATGCCTTCCACAGTTCCACTTTCTCTACTGCCGGAAACGATGGAAAGATCCAAATAAAACATTCCCTCTTCTTCCTGTTTTTTCAGATAAACGGGCTCCCGTTTTCCGTTTCCCTCCACATCTAAATCCAGATACATATTGTCAAAAAGCGGGATTACATAGTCTTCTTCCGTCTTTGTATATTCTTCGACAAATAGATTCTCCCCTTCATCAAAATATACGGTAAGAACCTTGGGGGACTTAAGAGATCGGCCGGTAAGATCGATATCGGAATATAGGGAAACGCCCTCCGCATTTATTGTCCAGGTAAGTTCATCGCCCTTCTCTTTTATGTTTTGTAAAAGTGCAAGAGGAAATTCTACCACTGTACCCGCGGATTCCTGCGCTCTTTTTTCTGCCAAAGCAAAGAAGCTGTCCCTGTCTTTTACCACATCGGAAAATGCCAGTCGTTTTCCGCTTTTACTATCAAAATTCACAGAATAGTACTGATACTCACTTCCGCTTCCGGTGTAATCTATGGATTTGGAATTTAAAATGCTAACGATGCTTTTGTCTGCGCGAATAACATCACTATTGGTCTTTACTTCAGGAGTATTTCCTAAGTAGTTCGCCACATTCCTTTTGGCCTCTTCTGAAGTATTAGCGATATTTGCCAGTTCCGCAAAATCCTTTTGATATAGTTCTTCTACTTCCTTGTTATAATCTTCAAAGGCCCTTCTCAGGGCATTGAATTCATTTCCTTCTTCCTTTAGGTGCAACTTAGTGCTTTCTATACTATAAAGATAATGATAGTTTGCATCCGTGTGCCTTTCTCCGATTTCTTCTAAAAGGATATGGGGCATTCCTATAATCGTGCTTTCAGCTTGTGCTTCTTTTTCTTCTCCACTGTCCTTCTGCGGCTCCTGTGAATCACCGGATTCTGCCCCTGTTTTGTCCGTCCCGTCAGCTTCTTTTTCTGCCTTTGCACAAGACAGAAAAACAAAGCTAAGGAGAAGGAATAGTACTAAAATGAATTGTTTTTTTGCTTTCATTTTGCCCTCCTTGCCTTTTCTCTTTAAGAGATTTTACTTATCGTCTCTGTTTTTGTTCCGTACTATTCAAACATTAATTTTTACTATTTTATCATGCTTTGTTTTCGTTTCAATATGATTTGAGGAGTAGATGGAATGTAGAGCGTATAGGGACTGGAGGAAACTTAGTTGCGCCGGCAACTAAGGCAAGAAAGATGGTTTTTTATATATACTTTTTCAGTTCTCCATACCCTTCTTTTTCCATTTCCTCATAGGGAATGAAGCGGACAGAAGAGGAGTTAATGCAGTAGCGCAGGCCTCCCAGTTCTTTTGGACCGTCATTAAAGACATGGCCCAGATGGTAGTCTCCACCTTGAGAACGGACTTCTATTCTACGCATTCCCAGACTGTTGTCTTCCAGGTAGCGGATTACTTCTCCGGCAATAGGTTTTGCAAAGCTGGGCCAGCCGCAGGCGGAGTGAAACTTGTCTTTGGAGGAAAATAAAGGCTCTCCGGTGGCTCTATCTACATAAAGCCCCTTAGCATTTGTATCCCAATAGACATTTTCAAAGGGGCGGTCTGTAGCACTATTCACCAGCACATTGTATTCGTCTTTTGTCAGCTTTTCCTGTAGTTCTTCTTCGGAAAGAGGCTGATATTGTTCCGAATCAATCAAAGGCTCATCCGCCAGGGCAAGGGAAATGTGACAGTAGCCTCCCGGATTTTTATTCAGATAATCCTGATGGTATTCTTCCGCAGAGTCAAAGGCTTCCAAGGGAAGCACTTCCACTACCAAAGGAGAGCTGTACTGTTCCTGCTCTTTTTTCAGAGCTTTCAGGATAATTTCTTTGTCCTCTTCCTCTACATAGTAAATGCCGGTGCGGTATTGAGTGCCCACATCATTTCCCTGCTTATTTAAGCTGGTAGGGTCAATTATCCGAAAATAATAGCGCAAAAGATTTTTTAAAGGCAGGCTCTCCGGGTCATAGTCGATTTTTACGGTTTCCGCATGGCCGGTATTGTTGTGGCAAACCTCTTTATAGCTGGGATTTCTGCTGTTTCCGTTGGCATAACCGCAACAGGTAGAAAGCACTCCCGGAATTCTTTGAAAATAGGCCTCTACCCCCCAAAAGCAACCTCCTGCAAGATATATGGTTTTCTGCATAGTAACCCCTTTCTTATCTGGTAAGTTCATCATGAAGTAATCTTGTAGCATTGAAATTAAACTTAGAATATTTAGTAG
>CAUSUG010000058.1:0-10192 GCA_963534765.1 uncultured Oribacterium sp. | reverse complement strand
GAGTCTATATGATTACGAAAGAAATGACCTTAGCGGATGTGGTAAAAGAATATCCCGCTACCATTCCCTATTTAAATGAATATCGTTTGGATTATTGCTGCGGAGGACATGATCCTATTGCACAGATTGCCAAAGAGAAAAATATTGATTTAGAGCCTTTTATGCAGGAGCTGGAAAGATTGGCAACCCTTCCAAAGAAGAATAATTTAGATTACGAGGGGGAACTGCAGCGTTTTCGTTCTCTGTCTGTACCGGAAATGCTGGCGGATTTAGAGCGTAGCCACCATGTCAAGGAAAGAGAGCTAATGGCAGATGTAGAGGCTCTTTTAAACAAAATTCTTGTGGTGCACTACGAGCATCACGGAGAAGAGCTTAGTTCCATTCATCACCACTTTGCCCTCTTAAAGGCGGACTTGGAAGAACATTTTGCAAAAGAAGAAAAGCTGGTCTTCCCGATTATGAAAAAATCCGGAAAGCCAAGCTCTGGGGACATTGCCTATGTGAAGAGTTTGGAGGAAGAACACAGTACAGCAGGAGATCTGATTAAGCTTTTACAGAAAGAGACAAATTTCTTTACAGCCCCGGAGGATGTTTGCCCTACCTACAGAAGATGCTTCAGCCAGATGGAAGCCTTGGTAGAGGATATTTTCATGCATATCTTTAAGGAAAATTCCATCGCCTTTCCGGAGTATTACGAGCAGGAATAAAGGGGGGGCGCAATAAAGAACGAAATTTTCGGCAATATAGGTCTGAATACGGGGTAGTCTTAGCCCGATATTCACTGATAGCAAGCGAATAGAAGGACTGTTGGAATTAATTGATTGGAGCGAATGATGCATATGGGTCTGTATGATGGGCAATCTGAGCCCGTCAGTACTTACTGAAAGCGAGCAAAGCGAAGCTTGAAGTTAGTACTGCTACGAAGGCGAAGTTAGCGGGAGCGTGCCCTGAATACAGACCCATATGCATCAGAGCACCTCTCGATATTGAATACAGTCCTTCCCTACACAAGAATTAAGCTAGCGAGAGCGTGCCCCGTTTCAGACCTATATTGCTTAGAAAATTATTTTAATTATTTACAGCCCCGTTATTTCAATCTAATACAGGGCTTCCTGAAATGTATCCACTATTTCTTCCAGCTCATCCTCCTGTATGGTTCTTAAATCCATCCAGTAATCATCTTCCCAGATTCTTCCGATAATCGGCGTTTTTCCTTTTCGAAGTCTGGCTTCCAGCTGAGATACGGAAAGTTTCTCCGGATGGTAAACCACTGCATAGCTGTCCATATAGGTATCCGGCAGAGAACCGCCTCCCACCTGGGCTTTTGAGGGCTGCAAAGAATATTCTCCGGGGATAGATTCCTTTTGGAACAAATGAAGCAATGCTTCCCCCCGTCTTTTGACCACGCTCTGCTCTTCCGACAGCATACGAAGTACAGGAATTCTTTCTTCAATCCCCTCCTCCTTCAGATATTCTAAAAAGCATAGCTCCAATGCGGTAATGGTAAGCTTATCTACTCGAAGGGCTCTGGTAAGAGGATTTTTCTTCATTTGATCAATATATTCTTTTTTTCCGATAATAATTCCTGCCTGAGGGCCTCCCAAAAGCTTGTCTCCGCTGAAACAAACCACATCCACACCGGCTTCGATGGCTTCCTGTACCGTTGGTTCGTGGGGAAGTCCGTATTTTTCCAAAGGAAGAAGCACGCCGGAGCCTAAATCCTCAATAATAGGAATTCCGGTTTCCAGAGAAAGTGGCTTTAATTCTCTGGCCTCTACAGATTCCGTGAAACCGCAGATTTTGTAATTGCTGGTGTGCACCTTTAAGAAGGCTTTTGTATTTTCATTTACAACTTCCACATAATCCTGATAGTGAGTCTTGTTGGTGGTTCCCACTTCCCGCATCTCCGCCCCGGAAGCGGCACAAACATCGGGAATACGGAATTTTCCCCCGATCTCCACCAGTTCTCCCCGGGATACCACAACCTCTCCTCCCTTAGCCAGGGTAGAGAGAATCAGTAAAACGGCAGAAGCATTGTTATTGACCACCATGGCATCCTCCGCGCCGGTAATTTTGCAAATGCTGTCCTTAATATGGCTATAACGCTCCCCCCGCTCTCCCTTTTCCAAGTCGTATTCCAGATTGGAGTAGGAAGAAAGCATCTTGGCAAGCTCCTGCCCGATCTTCGGAGAAAGCAAAGCACGACCAAGGTTGGTATGTAAAATGGTGCCGGTGGCATTAATCACCTTCCTGAGCTTCGGCTTGACATCGCCCTCGATGCGCTCCGTAATCCTACTGTAAAGAGAAGAAAAGGCCTGTTCTATTCGACTTTCCTCTTCTTCCTCCCGAACGCATTTTCGGAGATTTTCCACTTCAAGTCTTACGCAGTCCGTTACATAGGATAAGCCGTAATCCTGAATAAAGGAGAGAATCTGCTCCTCCTCCAATATGTTGTCAATCTTGGGAATTCTTCTAAAAAATGCATTTCTATCCATGGTCTTCTTCCTTTTCTCTTGTGTTTATACTTTCTTTAGAATCCATTGTACCATAAATTCACTAAAGGATAGCTACATTGAGAGAAAAACTCGGGGATTTCCAACCGAATTTTATGTATAAAGAAAGAGCTTAGAAGAAATGCTTTAAGGGAGTATCCCCCAAGCCTTCATTCTAAGCTCTAAATTTGCTAGGATTTTATAAAATATCGTTTTTATAAAATAGTATTTTTATAAGCTGCTGTTTTTTCCTGCTGTTTGTAAACGGATAAGCGCACGATAAAGCTTTGCCTGATTCCGAAGTCTTTGTTCTTCGGAAAGCTTTTCATCCTGAATCTTCTTCTCAGCTCGCTCCTTGGCTCTCTCAGCACGATCAACATCGATTTCCTCGCTCCACTCAAAGGTGGTGGGAATCAATCGACAATGGTTGTCCATCATGGAAAGCATTCCTCCGATACAGGCTGCCTTTCTTTCGCTACCATCCTTCATAATCACCTTGGCTGTACCCATACCTACCGCTGTGCAGTAATTGATATGGTGCGCCATGATAGCCAGGTCTCCTGTAATGGTTCTTAAGCTGACACGTTCTACTTCATCGTCAAATTTTTGCCCATCCATAGAAACAATCTCTAAATGGAAGTTTGCCATAAAGGTCCCTCCTTACTGTTTCTTAGCTTTTTCAAAAACTTCATCGATGTTTCCTACTAAGAGGAAAGCAGACTCAGGAAGCTCGTCACATTCTCCGTTCAAAATCATCTTAAAGCCGCGGATTGTTTCCTTTAAAGGAACATACTTTCCTGCAAGACCGGTGAACTGCTCTGCTACAGAGAAGCTCTGAGACAGGAAGTTCTGAATCTTTCTGGCACGGAAAACGCTAATCTCATCTTCCTCAGGCAATACATCCATACCCATGATGGCGATGATATCCTGTAATTCCTTATATCTCTGGAGTACCTGCTGTACACCTCTTGCCACCTGGTAGTGCTCCTCTCCTACGATTTCCGGAGTAAGAATACGGCTGGTGGAATCCAAAGGATCTACTGCAGGGTAAATTCCCTTACTTGCGATATCTCTGGACAATACGGTGGTCGCATCCAAGTGGGTAAATGTTGTTGCAGGCGCCGGGTCGGTAAGGTCATCCGCAGGCACATAAACCGCCTGAACGGAGGTGATAGATCCCTGCTTTGTGGAAGTAATACGCTCCTGCAAAGCACCCATGTCTGTTGCCAGTGTTGGCTGATATCCTACCGCGGAAGGCATTCTTCCGAGAAGTGCGGATACCTCTGAACCTGCCTGGGTAAAACGGAAAATATTATCAATGAAGAGCAATACGTCCTGGTGCTTCACATCACGGAAGTACTCCGCCATGGTCAGACCGGAAAGTGCAACTCTCATTCTCGCTCCGGGCGGCTCGTTCATCTGTCCGTAAACCAGGGCAGTCTTATCCAAAACGCCGCTTTCCTTCATTTCTCCGTAAAGGTCATTACCCTCACGAGTACGCTCTCCTACACCGGTAAATACGGAAATACCGCCGTGAGCTGTTGCCACGTTATGGATCAGCTCCATGATCAATACGGTTTTACCTACTCCCGCACCACCGAAAAGTCCGATTTTTCCTCCCTTTGCGTAAGGACAAATCAGGTCTACTACCTTGATACCTGTCTCCAGGATCTCTGTAGCAGGGGTCTGCTCCTCGAAAGAAGGAGCCGGACGGTGAATCGCCCATCTTTCCTCTGTCTCAGGGGCAGGTTTTTCATCTACAGGATTACCTAAAATGTTGAAGATTCTTCCCAAGCAGGGCTCTCCAACAGGTACTGTAATGGGGTTTCCTGTATCAACAGCTTCCATTCCTCTAACCAAGCCATCGGTGGAACTCATTGCGATACAACGTACCACATCATCTCCCAACTGCTGTGCAACCTCCGCAATCAGCTCGGTATCTCCAAGCTGAATGGAAATTGCGTTCAATAAGGAGGGGAGTTCCCCTTCCTGGAATCGAATATCCAGGACGGCACCCATGACCTGTATAACCTTTCCTACATGTTTTTCTGTCATGTATCTCTCCTTTTTCTACACTACAACTCTTCCGCACCGGCAACGATTTCCGTGATTTCCTGGGTAATACTTGCCTGTCTTGCTCTATTGTAGAATAGACTTAATTTATCAATCATCTCTCCGGCGTTATCTGTAGCCGCCTCCATAGCTGTTCTTCTTGCTGCCAGCTCACTGGCAACAGAAGTACAAATTCCACTATAGACCAGTCCTGCAAGATATTCCGGTACTATCGCATTAAAAACATCTTCTCCACTTGGCTCGTAGAGAATCAGGTTACGAATCTTCTTCGCTTCTTCTTCGCTTTCCTCTTTAAAATCAGACAAGGGCAAGAGAGAAATAGCTCCCGCCTTCTGGCTCATCATGGACACAAAATCCGTATAGATCAATGCCACATGGCCAAATTCCTGATTTTTATAGGCTTCACAGATTTTCTGGGCAATGCTGTAAGAGTCGGAAATTCCAACCTCTCCAACATGAGTATAGCTTTCATTAAACAGCTCATACTTCTTCTGCCGTCCATACTCTAAGGCTTTCTTTCCTAATGGGAACAAAGCAAATTCCTTGCCCTTGATTTCTTCCTCCAGGGTACGGAAAAGATTGGCATTATAGCCTCCCGCCATACCACGGTCTCCCGCAATCAATACATAGCACCACTTTTCGGAGCTGTTTTTCTTGGTGTAGGGAGAAGTAAAATCTGTATTCCCATGGGCAATTTCAGAAAGAGTTTTCTTTAAAGTCTGAAAATACGGTTTGGTATTCTCCGCCTTTTCCTTTGCCTTTCGAAGCTTAGAGGAAGCTACCAGCTCCATGGCCTTGGTAATCTGCATGGTATTCTGGATGCTTTTAATACGGAGTTTCACTGACTTCATATTTGCTGCAGCCATGTTTTCTCCTTCTTCCTGGGTTTACAGTCTCTTTAAAAATTCCGCTGTAAAACGCTCTAAGCTAGCCTTAAGTTTCTTCTCTGTCTCTTCTTCCAGCTTACCGGTTTCTCTGATGGCATTCATTGCGCTCAGAGCCTCTGCATCGGCATCTAAGAAGTGATAAAGCTCTTCCTCATAGTGACGGATATCCTTAACCTCTACAGCAGTCAGGATTCCCTGAACTACCGCATAAAGGATTGCTACCTGCTTCTCAACGGCAACAGGCTCTCCCTTACCCTGCTTCAGTACCTCTACGATACGTTCACCCTGGGCAAGTCTCTGCTTGGTATCCTGGTCAAGGTCGGAACCGAACTGTGCGAAGGACTGTAACTCTCTAAACTGAGAGTAAACCAGCTTCAAGGTTCCTGCTACCTTCTTCATAGCCTTAATCTGCGCATTTCCTCCTACACGGGATACGGAGATACCGGGGTTAACCGCCGGCATAATACCGCTGTGGAACAGCTCTGTCTCCAAGAAAATCTGTCCGTCTGTAATGGAAATAACGTTGGTAGGAATATATGCGGATACGTCTCCGGCCTGTGTCTCGATGATAGGAAGGGCTGTTAAGGATCCTCCTCCTAATTCAGGAGACAGCTTTGCCGCTCTCTCCAGCAGTCTGGAGTGTAAGTAGAATACGTCTCCGGGATATGCTTCTCTTCCTGGCGGTCTACGAATCAAAAGGGAGATTGCACGGTATGCCACCGCATGCTTACTCAAATCATCATAGATGATAAGGACATGCTTTCCCTGATTCATAAAATACTCTCCCATAGCACATCCTGCATAAGGTGCGATGTACTGCAAGGGGCTCGGCTCGGAAGCGGTTGCCGCAACAACGATGGAGTAATCCATAGCACCGGCTTCCTTTAATTCATTTACCAATGCGGTAACAGTAGATCTCTTCTGTCCGATTGCCACATAGATACAGATAACATCCTTACCCTTTTGGTTAATGATGGTATCAATAGCAATGGTAGTTTTACCGGTCTGTCTGTCACCGATAATCAACTCTCTTTGTCCTCTTCCGATAGGAATCATGGAGTCAATCGCCTTAATTCCTGTCTGCAAAGGCTCTTTAACCGGCTGTCTCTTGATGATGCCGGGTGCAGGGCTTTCCACTGCACGGAACTCTGTACTCTCGATGGGACCGATACCGTCAATAGGCTGTCCAATCGCATTTACTACTCGTCCGATTAATTGTTCTCCTACAGGAACAGATACTACTCTACCTGTACGCTTTACGCTCTGCCCTTCTCTGATTCCTACGTCGGAACCGAAAAGTACCGCAGAAACACTTGTTTCTTCAAGGTTTTGAGCCATACCGAAAGTGCCGTCCTCGAACTCTAAAAGCTCTCCGGACATACAATTTGTCAGACCGGAAACCCGGGCAATACCGTCACCAACGGTGAGTACGGTGCCTGTTTCATTCTGAACAATGGCATTTTGGTAATATTTAATCTGGCTTCGAATGACCTCGGAAATTTTTTCTGGTTTTAATTCCATTCTATGCCCATCCTTTTTACAAGACTACTTCATTAACAGTTTTACGAATCTCTTTCAATCGAGCAGAAACCGTACCGTCTAAGGTCTTTCCTGCTACTTCTACCTTCAAACCGCCCAATACCTTCGGGTCAATTTTCTCGGATAGAATAATGCTTTTTGCACAAAGCTTTTGCAACTTTTCGATTAAAGCCGACTTTTGCTCCTCTTGTAAAGGCACCGCACTGGTGACCAGAGCTTCTGCAATCCCCTGATCCTCCTGATATAGTGCTTTGTAGGTCTTATAGCTCTCTTTAAAGCCTCTTACCAGACCTTTTTCCAAAAGCAACTTTAAAAAATTCAACAAATAAGGCTGCAGTTCCGTTGCAAAGGCTTGATCCAAAAGAGATAATCTCTCCTTCTTGGGAATGGAAGGCTCTGCCAGAAGAGAATAATACTCCGGATTTTCCTCCAGAAGTGTTTTCACACAGCTCATCTCTTCTAAAATTTCTTTTTCCAGATGCTCTTCCTTGGCTAAGTCGTAAAGACTTTTCCCGTACAAGCTGGATGCCTTATTCATGATGCCTCCTCTACATTTTGTAAGAACTCATCAATTAAAGCTTTATGCTCATCTTCGTGGATTTCCTTCTCCACAACTTTTCCCGCAATATCCATAGCAATGCTTCCGATTTCATCCTTTACCTCATTCAAGGCTTTCTTTCTCTCTAAACGGATATCCTCTTCTGCCTTTGCCTTAATGGAGCTTGCGTGCTGTTCCGCCTCTTTAATCAATTCCTCGGCACGGAGGTTGGCATCCTTCTTCGCATCCTCAATGATGCGGTTTGCCTCACCTCTAGCATCAGACATACTGGTCTCATATTCTGTCTTAACAGCCTCAGCTGCTTCTTTTGCTTTCTTTGCCTCTTGTATATCCTTATCTGCCGCTTCCTGTCTCTTCTTTAAAACCTCGTTAATGGGCTTAAAAAGAAAACGCTTAATGAGATATACCTGAATAAAAAGGTTCAAAATCTGGGCAATGAAGGTCCATGGAATGATGGTTACCAACTGTTGCGATTCCATACTTTTCTCCTTTCTTCGCTTTGCTTCGTACTTGTTCTTACTTTAAGAAATTCATGAACATACCGGGAGCAACGAAGATCAGAAGAAGACCGGTTACGAATCCGTAAATACCGGTTGTCTCGGCAATCGCACAACCTAATAACATGGTAGAAGTAACATCACCCTTACACTCGGGCTGTCTTCCGATAGCTTCCAAAGCCTTAGCTACAGCGTTACCTTCTCCGATACCGGGTCCGATACCGGCGATTAATGCAGCACCTGCACCGATTCCACATCCTGCTAATGCAATACCTCTTGCTAAAAACTGAAATTCACTCATTTTCTTGTCCTCCTAAATTAATTTGTTTATCCTTCTGCTGCGTTGGCGATATACATGATCGTCAACATGGTAAAAATAAATGCCTGCATGGCACTGGAAAACCAGTCAAAATAAAATCCTACGATAGCGGGCAGACCCACTGCAAAAATAGGAATATTTGATAGAAAATCTCCTACAACACCGGGAATCAAGCCCAAAACTGCGGAAGAGGCAATGGTCAATGATGCATAAATCAAACCACTGATAACCACTCCTGACAAAATGTTACCGAAATGACGACATGCCATACTAATGGGGGTAGCCACATCCGAAAGGATGTTAAACGGCGTCATAACCGGAATGGGCTGGGTAAATCCCTTCAAAAATCCAATAACTCCACCTGCCTTAATCTTGTTGGCAATGATGATTACGTAAACCGTAAGTGCCCAGGCTGCCTCTGTGGACAGATCTGCGGTAGGGCTTCGTAATCCGGTCAAACTGATTAAGTTGGAAACGATACTGGTGCCAAAAAGGGCTGCCACAAAAGGAATCATCTTATCAAACTTGGTTCCTCCCGTATTACTGCGCACTAAGTTGTTGGCACTTTCTACAATCAGCTCTGCAATGGCTTGTCTTTTACTAATATTTTCCACCCGCAGATTTCGGGTAAGGAAGATACATAGTCCGGTGATAATCGCCATAACTATCCAGCTGACCACTAGGGTTTCCGAAAGCAGAAAATCTCCTAGGAAAGGAATTCCTGTAGGAATTTTAAGGAATATTTTTGCTCCAGAAATATCAAAATTCATACTCTAGTTTTCACCTCCTTGTGTTTTCGTATTCTTTTTCCAGTCGAGAACCCCTCGTATTCTCAGAAATGCTCCCGGAAAAAGTAAGGGAACAATACCCGCTACGGCGTTAAAAATGGGAGCGATTAGCGCTATCACAATCCAAATCAACTGTAGCATGGTACGGTTTCGGTAAGATGCTCTCATTTTCTGGTAAGCATCCTCCTGATTTTCCGTATTGACAATCTCCTGAACAGTAATCCCCATGAGATAAAAATTCATTACTGCCACAAAGCTTCCCAATACGGCGGAAAGAATCACCTTATAATCAAAGCTGACTATTTCCGGTTTTGCTATATGAAGAAAGAAAAAACAGATTAGCAGCACAAGGCAAGCTATTCCGCACTGCACAGCAATCTGCACAGTTTCTTTTTTCACAGTAGATTGTACCTTCATTTTTCTTATCCTTTCTAATGTAAAAGCTAAAGTCGGAGCTTCCTAACGATGTTGGTTAAAAGCCCGGTCCTTTGTCTCTTGCTTCTTCTCTTTCTCGGAGACAGACAGGTAAAACTTATAGGCTGTCATAAAGGAAGCCGCAAGACCGAAGAAAAATGCAGGCAGGTATATCCAGTAAGAAAGGTGAAAGTGCTCTCTTAATTGATATGCCACAAATAAGCATAATAAAAGCGGCATTGCAAGGGATAATCCAAACTGACTCAGAATCGTTAGATTTCTGAATGCCTTTGACCATTCCTTCATGCCGCTCTCCTCCTTGATTGCTCACTTACGAGATAATTCCCGTTGCCATTTTCCATATAAAGAGGATTCTACACTAGCCCTGAGAAATAGACAATATTGTTAAGAAAAAAACTTTTACAATTTCTTTCAAAGCAAAAGCAAATTTTATGGTAGTTCTTTTTTACTTTTAGTACTTTTTACTGTAATTTTCTTTCTTATTTCGTCTTTTCGGGACAGTTCCCTTTTAATGAAAATTTTCACAACAGATACTTTATCGACTACTTTTGTAAGTTTTAAAAGAGTTTTATGAAAATTTTTATTCAGTTTATTTCTCTATGC